>CAMBHM010000061.1 GCA_945867185.1 Legionella genomosp. 1 | reverse complement strand
TAAATCCTTAATAGAGATCGACCCCTCAAATGGTCAATATTGGTTGGGATATGGGCTTTCATTGGAGCACATGCATTTCAATCAACAAGCTATGGAGGCCTATCAACGGGCGAGCCAAAATCACAATGTGGATCCTTATATTCGCGCTTACGCTGAACGTCGGTTGAAAAAATTACAGGGGTGATGATGAAGCGGATCCGATTGGGCGAATTATTGATTGAAAAAAACCTCATTGATCAAGAGACCTTCAATAAAGCCATTGAAATTCAAAAAACAACGGCGGATAAACTGGGTAAAATTTTAATTTCTATGGGGGTGATTCAAGAAGAGGAATTACTGAAGTTTTTGGCTGAGCAATTGAAGGTTGAATATGTTGATCTCAATCATTTCGAAATCAATGCTCACCTGGTTCAGTTGTTACCTGAGACGTATGCACGGAGATATCGTGCGATTGTGCTTGAAAAAGAGAAGAATGCCCTTCATGTAGGGATGGCTGATCCTCTGGATATTCAAGGATTCGATGCCATTTCAAAAATCTTAAAACAACCCATTAAGATGGCCGTGGTGAGTGAAATCAGTTTGCTTGGGATCATCGATAAAATTTATCGTCATACGCAAGAGATCTCTCATTTTGCAAAAGAGCTTTCTGGAGAAATGATAGATGAGTTGGTTGGCATTGACGATCTCTTTGATGAAACGATAGAAAATGACGAGCAAGCCCCTGTTGTGAAATTACTCAATTCCCTTTTTAAAGATGCGGTACAAGCTCGTGCTTCTGATATTCATATTGAGCCTGATGAAAAAACCTTACGCATTCGTTTTCGTATTGATGGATTATTGTCTGAGAATGTTTTGGATGATAAACGAATATTGAATGCCATGATCCAACGATTAAAATTGCGTGCCAATTTGGATATTTCAGAACGGCGGCTTCCTCAAGACGGTCGATTTCATTTTGTGCTCAAAGGGCATTCATACGACGTCAGACTTTCAACCATGCCCACAGCTTTTGGGGAATCCGTGGTGATGAGGCTACTTGATCAAACCTCGTCCATCAGTGACTTGCATCAGCTGGGGCTTCCTCAGGATATGATTTCTCGCATTGAAGTGTTGTATGGTAAACCCTATGGCATGTTACTCATCACAGGTCCGACAGGGAGTGGGAAGACCACAACTCTTTATAGTATTTTATCTAGGCTAAATACGCCTGAACGTAAGATCATCACAGTCGAAGATCCAGTCGAATATCGCATTCATAGGGTGAATCAAGTCCAAGTGAATACCAAAATTGACCTTAGTTTCGCTCGAGTTCTGCGCAGTATGTTAAGGCAAGATCCTGATGTGATCATGGTGGGTGAAATCCGGGACACAGAAACTGCGAAAATTGCTATGCGCGCTGCAGTGACAGGTCATTTTGTGCTTGCTACGTTACACACCAATGACGCTATTAGCTCCGCGATGCGGTTGATAGATATGGGTGCAGAGGGGTATATGGTTGCGGCTGCTGTGAAGGGTATTATGGGGCAGCGGCTGATTCGAAAGATTTGTAAACATTGCTCCAAAGCGCATACGCCTGATGAAACTGAGAGGATTTGGCTAGAATCGATGAAAGCAGCACCGGATGCAAGCTATCGACAAGGTCGAGGGTGTTCTCATTGTAGTCAGAGTGGATACAGGGGACGAATGGGTATTTACGAGTTGCTTGAGTTGGATCCTAGCATGCTCAACGCGCTCAGATCTAATCATGCCGCAGAATTTACAAAAGCGGCTCTTGCATCAACAACCTATCATCCGATGGCGCAACAAGTGATGACATTGGTCACGCAAGGGGAGACTTCTGTCTATGAAGCCATTCGTGTCATAGGTCAACTCGATGAAGAATTTCAAACGTGTGAATCGGCGGCATGATCAAACATAAGCACAACGATAGAAGGCATTCAACGCCTCTGGATAATTATTGACCCAATAAAATTCTTGTAGCGGAAGAGATCTGATATGAGGCGGCGTATGTCGGTACTGAAGACAGCATGGTTTTTTACTGATCTTGCATCCTAAATATCTGTATTTTCTAAAATGGGCGCCAAATAGCCCTTTGGTCACATTATTTTGAACTCTCTTTTCATAACAAATAAAGAAACTGTTGTCTTTAGGTTCATGAGGAGGTGTCAGTTCATTAGCACACAGAGGATTGAGAAGCCCAAATAGAAGACTGCAAAACATGAGCGTGCGTTGATAACGCACTTTACTTTGCCTTTGGAGAGAGCAAGAGACCATATTGGTAATAAGTATAGAGCATGACTAAACCACCCAAGATAATAACGATACTCAATAACACACGTGATTGATAAAATGATTTATCTTCAAACAAAACGCGATTTAAAAGTCGATCAAATCGATGCAAGATTTCAGGGGAAAATAATAACATGCCACCAATGACACAGAGGGCAAGTCCAAGAGCTAAGAAGATCCACATGATCACTCCTCCATAAGTGTAACTAGAAATCCAATATCAAATTTATACACAACATTTTACGAAAATACAATCGCCCTGTCAGCAGATTGACGTAGTAGTGATAGGAAGCCATAATTAAGTGTACGCTACGATGAGAATGTATGCCTTACTTTAAATATACAGCACGTGATGCAACAGGGAAATCTGTTGGCGGTATCCGTAGTGCATTATCTGCTGAAGATTTGGCCTTTCAGTTACAAACTGAATCACTCATTCCGATTGACATCCATCTATCAAAAAAAGCAGCTGAGACTCTTCAAAAGACAACATCAAAGACGAAATGGTTTGAACCCCAAGTCACTAAAGATGATCTACAAATGTTTTGTAGGCAAATGTACGCTGTTCTGAAAGCCGGGATCCCCATTGGGATAGCCGTGGGTAGATTGGCTGAGACCACTCGAAACTCACGTCTGGCTCAAACCTTGCAACAAATACTAGTGGGATTAAATCAAGGTCATCCATTGAACTTATCGTTGCTCCAATTTCCAACGATATTTTCAGATTTCTTTGTGAATTTGGTGAAAATTGGAGAAAACACGGGGAATCTCGATGTGATGTTCCTACATTTATCACAGTACTTGGAATTGGAAACAGATACCGTCAAAAAAGTGAAAACGGCATTGCGTTATCCCGTCTTAGTTCTCATAGCCGTTTTTATGGCAGTCCTCGTGATCAATGCGTTTGTGGTTCCGGCTTTTGCCACTTTATTTAAAAGCTTTCATGGCACGCTCCCTCTGCCCACTCGAATACTCATTCATACCTCAGATTTTATTCTTAGGTTTTGGTATATCTTATTAGGCCTCATCATCGGAGGTATTTTTGGGTTCCGCTACTATATTAAAACCAAGGAGGGTGAGCTTCAATGGTCCAAAATGCTTCTAAAGATTCCGATTGTCGGCTGGCTTATTCATCGAATCATTCTTGCCCGTTTTGCAAAACTATATGCTTTGGTACTCAAAGCCGGCTTGACGGCTGTAGAAGGTTTAGAATTGGTCGGTGCTAGTACAAGTAACGCCTATGTTGCAAAGCAAATCATGGCCATTACTGGACTTGTGGGGCGTGGAAGCACGATTTCAAGTGCCATTGATCAAACCCAACTATTTCCCCCATTGGTGGTCCAAATGATAACCATTGGGGAAGAAACAGGAAACATCGATCAACTTCTCGAGGATGTTGCTGACTTTTATCAACGCGAAATTAACTATGACTTGCTTCGAATAAGCGATGCCATTGAACCTATCATGCTGGCCATTATGGGTGTGATGGTTTTGATTTTAGCTCTGGGCGTTTTTCTACCCATGTGGGAAATGGCGAGCTTTGCGAAACAATGAATGCCTTCTTAACCAGATCTCATCGATTAAAGCGCATCCATATGTTGGTGACCGTCATCATCGTTGGAATATTGTCTTATACGATGCTTACGTACTTCTCGGAATTAAAAGCGAAGGTCGAAAAAATAACTTTTATGAATACTTTAAATCTTATAGAGCACATGTTAAATATTAAAAATGTCTTATCATCGGAACAGGACCCCCAATGTGAATTTTTAAAAAGTTCCACACTCTTCAAACAAACCATTGGCGTAGGGAACGTTCATTTACACGCACTCCATCAAGTGCCCTCGGCAATTTTTTTGTGGGAGTATGAGCCCATGAGCCAAAGTTTGACTTATTTTGTGCAAAGTAAAGACTATTTTCAGGGATCTTATCCAGATAAAATCGTCATTTCTTTCATTTGTTCAGAAGGTTTGGTGCGATTAAAAGTCAGCTCATATCAATGGTGTCAAACCATGGGGTTATTGGGATGCAGGGTTTGGGGCTGATAGGCCCAATATGTCTTTGCTCCAAAAACAAACCCCATTTTTATTATTTTTTAACTATTCACTTCAAAATACTCTCCTGTAGAAACTGGATATTAACCAAATGGACGGTATTCTGCCAAAGTTTTTTCTGTTTCTTTTACACGCACAGCACTAACCTCTGGCCATAATTTAATAGCGCGTTGAAATAAATAGTGAGCAATGACTTCCGCTGTTGGCTGCCCTTGTATAACATCATTTAAATGCCGATGATCTAACTCCGAGTCAATTATTTTCTTGAACACATCAAGATCAGAATAGTCAACGACAAAACCATTGGAATTAAGCTTTTCTGACTCTAACTCTATTTCTACGGTGTAATTATGTCCGTGCAATCGCGCACAAGGATGATCTGATGGTAAAGTATCGAGAACATGGCTGGCACTAAAGTCAAATTTTTTTACAATTCTATACATATAAAACCTGCTTAATTGAGTGAGATTTTGCACACATTGTATTGCTCTCGCCGCTCAAAAGAGCGCGCATTACTACGCGAGCAATGACGTTGTTCTCAATTCTAATATATTTCAATATGATCGAACACAAGATCTTCGTACAAGATCAGGACCACCTCATGAAGGCTAAAAACCTCCTCCTTATGCACATCATCACTCAGGAATCACACATTCAATATTTGTATGATCTATTATAATAAAGGATGACTTGGATAAAGCTGGAGTCTGAGGTTTGCGCACGCACCCCTATTTCGAATGCCAGCAGCTTCTATGAGCACCTCAAAAACTCAGGCGGGTACATACTACGTTAGCCGCAACCAGGAGCAGCAACAGCTTCTAACACACATCTTCGCTGTAATCCCAACAATATGGTATTTTCGCATTTTTCGTCCATTGAGCCTGGTGCTGCTGCATGCATCAGATCAATGGTATGCCATTTTCCTTTGCCACTAAGAACACTCACTTTTCCAGCAGACACGGGCGTGAACATTTCAGCAGGAATCACGCCAGATGATAATGCAATAGATAGCCATGACTTTAACCTTTGATTTTCACTTTCTGAGGCATCACCCGCTAGCATTGTGTCAGCAAAATGGCGTGGAAAACGGCGCGCCGTTTCAAGGGCAGGAACGGCCGGTGGTCTTGCAAAAAAAGGCCGAGGACCCCGCGGCCCTGAAGTGCCAGTAGCGTAGTGTGAAAAAGGATGCATCATTGACGGGGCAGCCGCAGGTGGTCTTGCAAAAGAAGGGCGAGGGCTTCGCGGCCCTGAGGCGCCAGTAACGTAGGGTGAAAAAGGATGCGCCATTGACGGCACAGCTGCAGGTGGTCCTGCAAAAAAAGGCCGAGGCGCCCGAGCATGTGAGGCGGTTGAATAATCACTACCACTACCACCACCTTCTCCTCCTCCTTTTCGACTTTCACGTGTCGCTTGGCCTCTCTCCCGTTCCTCTTGCTTCTTTAAACGATTTTCTGTTTTAATCTCCGACATTCTGCTTCGAATAAGGTTGATTTCAACTTTCCATTCCTTTAAGCGTAAATCACTCACCAACTCCTTTTTATAAGCGGAAATTTTAGGCTCATATTCATCAACAATTCGCCTAGCAGATGCGATCTTGGCGGCATTTTCTCTGTAATAATTTTCCTGCGCGGCCTTATCTTTCTCTGGTCCTCCGCCGCTTCGCCAAGAATCATGGGCCTCTTGTTCTTTCATCACGTCTCGGCGCATGCGAGCGGTATCATCATAATCAGAAGAGTAGGCTCCACGGAGTGAAGGGCGAGTCCAAGTTGTTCGTTTAGGCGCGCTTCGATGAATTGATTTGATAGTATCTGATGCACGCCCGTATTCACGAAAGGTATCATCACGAATACCATTCGCACGCTTGAGATCCTCTTCACGGGATTTCATTTGAGCGGCAAGTTTCTGTAATGAAGCCTTACAATCTTCAAAGTTGCAGTGCTTAATACTTGTAGTAGAAAACATAGATAAGTGTCCATCGGGTTAAATGAAAGTAATGCGCCTATGAGGGTTTTATTTCTTGAGCAGCCACAATTGGCAGTATACAATGTATTTTTTTTGATCGCAACTGAATCAATTACAGCACTCAGGGCCCCCTCTGAGCATTGTCGAAAAGATGCTATTCACTATACCGTGTGCGTGGTGGTGGTTGTTTTTATCAACTGTTCAGAAGGTTTGGTGCGATTAAAAGTCAGCTCATATCAATGGTGTCAAACCGTGGGGTTATTACGATGTAGGGTTTGGGGCTGATGGGCCCAACATGTCTTTGCTCCAAAAACAAACCCCATTTTTATTATTTTTTTTAACATGATACATGGCCTGATCGGCACGCTCTAGTAATTCTTTTGATTCGATGCCATCTTTAGGGTAGATGGCCACTCCAATACTCAGCTGAATCGGTTCATCCAAACCCTCGATCTGAATACGCTCCTGAGATAACTGATGGGATAATCGCTGAAGGACGTTCTTCACCTCTTCGCTAGAGCTAAAATTGGGCATCAAGATCAGAAACTCATCGCCACCGACTCTGGCCAGTAAATCAATACTTCTAAGTGATTTTTGGATCAACTGCGCCACTTTGATGAGAAATAAATCACCTGAGAGATGGCCGTGATGATCATTGATTTGCTTAAACCCATCTAAGTCGATGAAGCTTATCGCTACAAACTGATCATTTCGTTTCGCCAAATCCATAACAACCAACAACCGTTCTTCAAACATCCGCCTATTGGCTAAATTCGTCAACGGATCGTGATATGCATAGTGCCGAATTTTATTTTCCGTCATTTTTTTGGAGGTGATGTCTGTAAAAATAGCAATATAATGAATCACTTGACCATTTGTGTTTTTTGATTGAGCGATAGACAGCCACTCAGGATAAATTTCACCATTTTTTCGACGGTTCCAGATTTCGCCTTGCCATCGCCCATTTTGGTTTAAAGTTTCCCACATTTGAATATAAAAAGCTTTATCTTGTCTTCCTGAGCTTAGAACATGGGGGGTTTTACCCAATACTTCTGAAGAAGAATATCCCGTGGTTTCTTCAAAGGCGGAATTCACAAAAATAATGTGATTATTTGCATCCGAAATGATCAAGCTTTCAAAAAGAGAGTCGAACACGGCTTCTGAGAGGATGATGGTTTCTTTCATTTTTAGATGAGCTGAAACAAAACCCGAAATCACAATGCCTAAAAGCAAATACAAGCCCGCGATGATTGAGCGCATCCAAAATTCATTTGAATTATCAGGCCAAAGTCCGCTTGATAAGTCACTGGTTTTAAAAATATAAACATGGATCAGCGATTCCGAGATCCAAGAACCCACAGCAAATAACAAAGAAAGCAGAAGAATGGAAAGACAAATGCTTTGAGTGGAGCGATGCGTCATAAGATCGTACCCTTGTCTATCAACAGCCACGAACAGGAGGTAAGTGGCAGATAGCGCGACGTCCAAATGATAAAAACAATCATCTCCGCCTTCTTCAGGGACAATAAATCCCCAGCCTTTGGCATTGTTAAACCATTTGACTTCACCTCATCTTCCGAACGAGATTAAACAAAATGATTCATTACCACATGCATGGTTAATTTCAAATCATTTTCATTAATTACCGTTTCACCTCGGATTGGCTCAGCCATTAAAAAAACAAATTTATCGTAATGTAATCATAATGATATGGACAACATGCGTACGATTATGTATTCTCTTGCCGAATATAGTTGGGCTTCATGGATCGAGGTTAATAATAATAAAGGAAGAGAATGCCAGCAGTCAAGTACTGTACTGAATCATCAGATCTTCCCGCTTACTTTAGTTAATACTTC
>CAMBHM010000060.1 GCA_945867185.1 Legionella genomosp. 1 | reverse complement strand
TTCTGTAAGGTAAATCTCCCTCGCGCTCGCCCACATTGATTTGTGGTATAACAAAGAAAGTACGAGTTGCCCCACGATAATAAGATCCTGCTTGAAGACGATGCCGGAGGTTTTCGGCAGCTATGTGTTCTCTTTCGGTATGTAGTTCTGTGACAGCATCTACTTTAAATTCGTCATCTCGTACCCCTGAAAAGGTTAAACCTGATCCAGTATTAAGGAGCCTTAATAAGGTCGTTTCAGGACAGGGTATACCTTCCTTCGGCGCCAGAAAATAAGGCACAATGCCCTGTCTTTTGGCATATGCAACCAATCTGTTGGACTCTTCGTCGAGCACACTCGAGTTTTTGACATGACGAGGGGTTACGATATCAATAGCAACGATTTCATTGATAGAAAAAAGACTAAAATACTTGGCTTGATCTCTACGATAATGACAGGCTGGTCCTACATAATTCAGCATAGGATCAATCACCACCGCATCCTCCCCAAGCAAGTCTATTCGATTGAGATCGGTTGCAAAATCACCGCTGAAGTGTCGATTTAAGTCACTTCCTAAAATGATAAAACAATGACCCCATAATTTCTCACTATATATCATGTCAGGCTTTCGTCCTGAGACCATCACAAACGCAACATCCTGTCGCCCCTTTTGGATAAGTTTAAACAAAACAAGGGTCGATAATTCCTGGCATTCGCCCATCCCAAGCTTTGTCATAGCTAGAGCGAACGACGAGGTAGGCAACGCGCAGGTCCTCAGCGCTTCTGGATCCAATACACGTCGGGCAATTCGCGCCGCCTCGGTATATTCTAGATAAGCTTTCATCGTAGACTCACCATGAATTTTTCGTTGTTCAGGCAACATCGCCAACGTCAACACAGGCAGTACGGTTTTTAGGATAATATCATTCGAACAGGTGGTTTGAGCCTTGACTTCACAACAAATTTCTCTCGCTTGTGCTAGGTTATCTTCTAAGGTGGGCATGGGGGTTAACTCAAAATAAAATCAATGGGGGTAAAATTATACCCTATCATCATAAAAAGTGAAGCTTGCTTGTCAATAAGTCTGCTCCAAGATCTGCCAATCGACTTGCGGCGTTTGCCATAACGTTGGGATCATGCCCCGCAATTTGGTAACAGAGACGTGTTTCCTCTGGTGCACGGTATAAATAGTTAAGGGGGCCTCTTGAAGAGCTGCCCTGGCTTAATGCGACAGCCCTGAATGCACGGCTGCTGGTTATTGTTCTATATAGCATTGTTCGTTATACTACGCGCTATATTTGACGCGTTAGAGCAGTTTATCTTAGAGTCATTACATCGAATACGGGGACCGTTTCATGCCCATTTATGAATACCAATGCACTGGATGTCATCATCAGTTGGATCTACTTCAAAAAGTCAATGAACCACCAGTAACTACGTGTCCACAGTGTGCCAAAGAAACGTTGGTTCGGTTGGTCTCAGCACCTGGTTTTCAATTGAAAGGTACGGGCTGGTATGCTACGGATTTTAAAGACAAAGGGAAACCCGCGCCTACCGTTTCTGCTGGGGAGGACACTGCCCCACCCAAAACAACTGAGCCTTCGACGGTGACCTCACCGAGCGCTCCTACTAAGGATACCAGCGATTGAAAAGCGTGTCGGTTCGTAGATATTTATTAGCAGGATTGGTGGTGTGGCTGCCGATTTTGGCGACGTTTGTTATCGTGCGTTTTTTAGTGGATTTACTGGATCAAACGATCTCATTGTTGCCAACGGCCTATCAACCACAACAATTGTTTGGCATGAGTATCCCAGGATTGGGGGTCGTACTCTCTTTGTTTGTATTGCTCTTAACAGGGCTCATTGCCACGAATTTTCTGGGGCAACGGTTGGTGGTTTGGAGCGAAATTGTCTTGGATAAGATCCCGTTGGTGCGTTCTATCTATAATGCCAGCAAACAAGTGATCCAAGCCATTTTTGCGACCAATAGTCAGGCGTTTCGTAAAGTGTTGCTGGTGGAATATCCCCGTAAGGGCATGTGGAGTGTGGCGTTTCAAACAGGAACAGGGAATACAGCCATCAGTGCCCAATTAGATACCCCTATGATCTCTATTTTTATTCCGACCACCCCTAATCCTACTTCAGGATTTCTCATGATGGTGCCGAAATCAGAGGTGTTGGAGTTAGCCATGAGCATCGATGAGGCTTTAAAATTTATTATTTCATTGGGCATGATGCAACCAGTTGAGAAATAACCCTTTTAGGATCCGTATGCGAACACATTATTGCGCCGAAGTGACTCCCACCCTGGTTGGTACCACCGTGAGGGTTTGTGGCTGGGTCAATCATTCTCGAAGTCTCGGTGGAGTGGTGTTTATGGATCTTCGTGATGGGTCGGATCTACTTCAAGTGATGTTTGATCCCGCAGCGGCAGCGTTATTTGTGATGGCAGAATCGTTACGTCATGAAGACGTTGTGTGTATCACAGGTGAAGTAAGACTACGTCCTACAGAGATGATCAACGAAAAACGTGAAACCGGACGCGTAGAGCTTATTGCAAGTGCATTGGATATATTGAATCGTGCGAAACCATTGCCATTTCTGCCGGATGGGCATCAGATAGTCAGTGATGATGTACGCTATCGATATCGGTACCTGGATCTGCGTCGAAAAGAGATGCAACATAATATAAGATTGCGTCATCGGTTGGTGCAATCTATACGTAACTACTTGAATAGTAAATCATTCATAGACATTGAAACGCCCATGCTGACCAAAGCAACGCCGGAAGGCGCGCGCGACTATTTGGTGCCTTCTCGAGTGCATGCGGGGCAATTTTATGCCTTGCCGCAATCGCCACAATTGTTCAAGCAGTTGTTGATGATGTCTGGATTTGATAAGTACTATCAAATCGTGCGATGTTTTCGAGATGAGGATTTGCGTGCAGATAGGCAACCTGAATTCACGCAGTTAGATATAGAGATGGCGTTTATCAACGAAGAAGTCATTCTGTCGTTGATAGAAGGCTTGTTACAGACTGTGTTTTTAGACGTGCTGAATGTTCAATTGCCGCAAACCTTCGAGCGTATGACTTATGCAGAAGCCATGTGCCGCTTTGGCAGCGATAAACCTGACTTACGCAACCCGTTGGAGTTGCTGGATCTCGATGACTTGGTTAAGCACTCCCAATTCTCTGTGTTTTCTAACGCAGTCCAATTGAAACAGGGACGTGTGGTGGGGATTAACGTGAAGGGGGGCGCTGATCTTAGCCGTAAGGTGCTGGATTCTTATGTGGAATTTGTGAGTATTTATGGTGCGAAAGGCTTGGCTTATCTCAAAGTCAATGACACCGCCAAAGGGCGGGAAGGCTTACAATCCCCCATTCTTAAATATTTGTCTGACATTGAAATTGCGGCTATTTTAGAAAGGGTTTCAGCTGAAACAGGCGATCTTATTTTTTTTGGTGCCGGAGAGCGCACCATGGTCAATGAATCCATGGGGGCGCTGCGTACCAAGTTAGGACAAGACAGGCAACTGATAGTGCCAGGGTGGCGAGTGCTTTGGGTGATAGACTGGCCTCTTTTTGAAACGGATAGCACACGTTTAAACGCCATGCATCATCCGTTTACGGCACCTCAGGATGCTTCTATCGAGGCGTTGATCGCGCATCCAGAAAAAGCGTTTGCAAGAGCCTATGATGTTGTCATTAATGGGTATGAGATAGGAGGCGGTTCTATTCGAATGCATCAGGCCGATTTACAACAAACGGTCTTTGGATTACTGGGTATTGGACCGGAAGAAGCCCGCGAGAAATTTGGATTTTTATTGGATGCGCTAGCGTATGGATGCCCTCCGCATGGTGGGATTGCGTTAGGCGTTGATCGATTGGCTATGCTGATGACTGGTTCAAGCTCTATTCGGGATGTGATAGCTTTTCCAAAAACACAGTCAGCCCTGTGTTTATTAACAAATGCACCAGCAGGCGTTGATGATAATCAATTGAAAGAATTGGGGATTTGCCTTGCGCCGACGTAACTATATAGCTCAGCTGGCTTGTCTTCTTTTAATTGTCAGCACCATTGTGTTTGCAGAAAATTCATCCGATCCACTGATTGCGTATCTCACCACAGAGAAAACAGCTTTAACCGTTTTGATTGCTAAACCTGCGCCCATTCAACCGGATACAGAGGTAAAACTTCGAGAGTACCTCCAACAAAATCAAGCTATGCAGGCATTGATGGCGGCGAAGGGGACGAGTTTTGAAGGATTCTTGGCCAATCAACGTAAGCAAAAGCAAAACCTCATTTATCGCTTAAAAAAACTACAACAGTTGCCGTTGACGCGGGCTGTTCAAGTTCAAACGAAAATCAGTGCGATGGAGTCATTTTTGCGTGTGAATACGCAAACGATGACGCTGATTACAGAGTGTCTGTCACTCACTAGTCGATATCAAATTAGGTTACAGGAGGAACACCGACAATTGGTTGTTTGGCAGGCCAAGTTTGAGGAACGTCAGCGTGTCCATGCATTGATTCGACGGATTGTCCTCTTAAAAAAGGCAGAAAGCAGGCTGTATCATCAAAATGTGATGTTACAGCAGGTCAATAGTACTCCTGCGTCGTTTCAGGCAGCCATGGATTTAGAAGCGGCCTTACTGTTAAATAATCAAGCGATTATTCTTATTCAAGACAGGATGCTGGCATTAGCCTTACAAAAAAAATTAATTCATGCCGATTATGTGTTGATTCGTAATCAGGATCTCAAAACGATTCAAACCGTAGCTGATCTGTACAAAACAGCGATAGGGCAATTGGTTGCCATAGAACACTCGTTGCAAACCATGGGAAAGATCCTTAAAACCGATCAGATGTTTGCGTCGCGTCCTTCATTAAGAAATCAGTTGCAGACGATGCGGCAAACGGTTGCGCTGCGACTTTCTGAGATTTCACGGCAACGGCAAGCCCTGCAACACAATTTAGAGACAAGAGAAACACAATTAAAACAACAACTTTCTGTTCGTCAGCGACTGACGGAGTATCACCTGTATAGTTGGTCTGCCATGGCGCAGCAAGGGCTCTTGATTCCCTATAAGCTGGTTCATTATTTATCGGCTCTAGGTACAAAGGTGCAGGAGCGTTACGCAGGACAAGATCTCTGGCAAGCGACTTTATTTTGGATCAGCTTGAGCGTGATTTTTTGTATCTTTTGGGTGTTGTGGCGGGTGTTACGAGCGGTCACGATGGATAAGGCACGTTCTCGCTTGTCAGCGCATCTTTACGATGGGGTGATGGTCTTGTTATATCGCAATGTGCCTTATTTGGGTTTGCTTGCCTTGCTGCTGGATTTGTTTTTTTTAACACATGTTTCGTATGTTCATTATCAGCTGATTATTAATTTATTGTTACTTTTCATCCTCTTTCGTAGTTTAATCTTGATAGCACGTCTCGTGCTGTTACAGCGTATTACTGATGCTTCTGGACAAGATGTGCGTTTGTATTATCGGCTGAAATGGTTATTGCTAGCGGGAGGCGTGGCGAGTGCATTGATGGTGCTCAGTCATCAATTACCCTTATCTTTGTTATTAAAAGATCTCTTTAACCGTCTGTTTATGGTATTTCTGTTGGCGGTGTCATTGGTCTTGTGGAAAAGTAAAGAGGTGATTTCGCATTTGTTGTCTCCAACGATGACCAGTAAGAAGCGCTATTTTCAACATGCGATGTCGCTACTTGCCATCTTAGTTCCCCTTATTTTATTGACCACAGCGCTGATTGGGTTGGTGGGTTATATTAATTTAGCGTGGATTTTGAGTCGATATCAGGCTTATTTACTATTGTTGATCACCGGTTATGTGTTGGTACGAGGATTGATCTTAGATGGATTAGAATGGATATCGGAATGGATGGTCTCTGCGTTGCATAATGGTTGGTTGTGGATAGAAGTGTTTCTAAAACCATTCGATAAATTATTACGTGTGGGGTTGATGCTGGTTGCCTTTGCGTTGTTGTTTCAGTTATTTGGGTGGTCTTCGGATGCGTTTATTATGGAGAACATCAAGCGATTTGGTCATTATCCTTTTGTGAATGTATCAGGGGTACATATCACATTGGTGAGTGCTTTAAAATTTTTAATTCTATTGTATGTGTTCACCTGGGCTTCGAAATGGACTCGAGAATTTGGATATCGCTGGTTATATCGCCACTCACGGGACGTAGGTATTCGAAACAGTTTGTCGGTATTTACGCAATACGCAGTCATTTTAATAGGCGGTTTTATCACCTTGCGAGTCCTGGGTTTGGATTTTAGCGGGATGTCGATGGTGATTGGCGGACTGGCTGTTGGGATGGGGTTTGGTCTTCGTGATTTTGCGAGTAATATCATTGGTGGGATCATGTTGTTGATTGAACGGCCAGTCCGAGAAGGTGATCTCATTACGCTTGGAGAATATGAAGGGCGTGTTGCGCACATTGGTATTCGCTCGATGCGTGTTTCCTCTTGGGATAATATGGAAGTGCTCATTCCGAATGCCGAGACTTTCAACAAGCCCTTTACGAACTGGACACATCAAGACAGCGTGGTGAGAACTGTTGTGCCTATTAAAGTCAGTCGTTCAGACGATCCGGTATTGATTCAGGCGTTAATCTTCCAAACGCTTACCACTATCCCTGAAATTTTGGCAACGCCTGAGCCGCAAGTTTTCTTAAAACAAATGGATGATGCATTGGTTGACTTTGAAGTGCGTTATTTTATCAATGTGCAATTGCACACTCGATTTGAGATCCGCTCGAAAGTCTTGTTTGCATTGATGGCATGTTTTAAAACAGCTGGTATTAAAGCACCCATTCCCCCCATCAGTGTTGAATTGTTGGGATCATGACATGCACTTTGAAATCTCCCTATTAGAAACAGAAGCAGCCTTGTTGGCGCGCTGCCGGCGTATTGAGGGGTTAAGCTTTGCTCAATTGGCTTCGGCACTTGGGTTTCCTATTCCGCATACTGCGTTGAAGCGAAAGGGCTGGGCAGGGCGAGCCATTGAGCTTGTCTTAGGAGCAACCGCAGGTAATCAAGCCATCCCAGACTTCTCAGATCTTGGGGTGGAGCTTAAAACTGTTCCGATGAGCCACTTGGGAACGCCCGCTGAATCTACTTTTGTGACACAGATCTCGTTGTTGACCTTGGGCGAACAACAGTGGGAAACGTCTAGCTGTTATGTCAAATTACAACGAGTACTGTGGGTTCCTATCGAAGGGGATCCAACGATTGACTTTAGAGAAAGACGGGTAGGGCATGCAGTATTATGGTCACCGTCTAGAGTAGAAGCGAGTATTCTAAAGAGGGATTGGACAGAGTTTGCGTTGATGATAAGCACAGGTCAATTATCCGAGATTGATGCCAAAATGGGTGAATATTTGCAAGTAAGACCGAAAGCCGCCCATGGTCGGTCGCTCTGTTATGGTATTGATGAAGTAGGGAACTCTGTCTTGACCCTGCCAAGGGGATTTTATTTACGCAGCCGATTTACAAAAGCCATTTTGAACTCGATGAAAGAAAGTGGCTCTATCTTCTCACAATGATATCATTCCGAACTGAAGCAACTCCAGGCGTTTGCTTTGCCAGTGCCTCGGCGGTATCACTTTGTTTTATCCGTGTGACATATCCGCTTAATAGCACGACGCTGTGGGTTGTTTCCACATGCACGTTGGTGGTTGATAACGTATCGTTGTTAAGCATGGCTTCCAGAATCGCGGTGGTGATCCGAGAATCATTGGAGGGGTTAGCTTGTGCAAAATAGTGTTCCTGATGGTTGGTTGTAGGGGTCTGACATCCGACAACACCAGCTAAAGTACAGGTAAGAATTAAACTTTGAGCATATTTATTCAATGGAGTCCCCTAATAGACTGATAGTTGGATCATGATCATTGACCAAACATAGCGAAACGATGACTATGCCTGATATTTATTATATAGTATAAAGGAAAACAACAGGGAGAGTCACTATGAAAAAAGTCATTGCAGCATCGTTGCTGTGGGTTGGAGTAAGTGCAGTATCGTATGCTGTGGATGATGTGTCGCAGCAAATTCAACTGTTAAACAGCCAAATTCAAACGCAACTTCAGGCCCAGCAATCCGATCAGATTAAACAAATGCAAGCGTTGGATACACAAGTACAAGCGCAAATGAAACAATTGCAAACAG
>CAMBHM010000059.1 GCA_945867185.1 Legionella genomosp. 1 | reverse complement strand
GTTTTGTTTTAGGTAACAAGGTAACGTGCGGGTATTCAGGGCGTTTATAGTCCATCCAGAGGTATTGTCGCCAGTTGGGTGGTGTGGTGATGAAACGTGCTTGTTTGGATACTTTGTAAGTGCGATCAGAAATGCGAATGGTCTGGGTGTCGGCAAGATTCAAGGTATTACGACCTTCTAATAACACTGGCGGTAACACATTGTGCTCAAGGGTTAGCGAGTTGAAATCATAAATGGTATCCAGGTGGCGGGCCTGCTGAACCAATTGTTCATTGATACATTGGGCACGCCAGGCAAGGCCTGATTGGGCACCCAAACTGAGCGCTGTTTCCTTGAGGGCCATTTCACGAATCTTGCCAGTAGACGGCATGCCACGGGTGAGGGCGCTTTTGTTGCTGGCCATGGCCTGCAGGCCTGCGAGCGAGGTGGTATCTCCTCGCTGTACGGGTGATGTCGCGCAGGCAGTGAGCAGTGCCAGGGCTACGAGTGTCAGGCTAGGAGTAAATTTTAGCATAACGTAATTCAACGACCTGAGAGTTAGGGTATACGTGAATATAGGCTCTTTTCCCTGCTTGATAATCGATATTACGTAAGATTTCAGCAAGGCTTTCGTCTTCAATAGAGAGACTCACCAACACGGGAATGGCCGGGGCTTTTCCAAGAACGCGCAAATGAAAATGCGCTGCTTTGGCAATTTTTTCAGTAAGCTCAGCAACGGGCCCCGACCAATCTACGGAGGCCCGGGCTTGTAAGTTATAGGCATTGGGAATAGTGAGCGTATTGTCTTTGGTGGGTGGCGTAATGATTTTTTCAACACGCGCCATTTGTAACATGGAATCACTGACGGAATTCGCAGCTTCAGCAAGTTTGATGCTGGCATCATCGCTTGGATCATTGTAAGGCGGCTTTTTATAGGTCGTGCTCGCACATCCTGCAAGCAATGCGGTTGCTAAAAAAAGCATCAGACGCTTGTTGTTCATCGGGGCCGTTGATTTTCAAGTAGGATGTCATTGATTGGAACAGGAGGAGGAACGCTTGTCAAGGGGAGAATATAATCCATAGACTACTTGTCCTGCTGTTTTGAGTTTTAAACAACGCCACTGTGTTTCATCAACAACGATTGCTTGGGGAGACTCCAAGTAAACGAACCCTCCTGGAAGGAGGATGTTCCTGGTTATCAGAAGATCTAAGCAGGCGGGGATGAGATTTTCAGAAAAAGGAGGATCTAGAAATACCACATGAAAGTGTTCGTTGGTGTGTTGTAGGAACTTGAGCGCATCGATTTGTTTGATGCAGAGTGTTGTTGAGTGGAACGAAGAGGCTATTTGGGTTAGATTTTTCGCTGCAATGGGATTGGTTTCAAGAAAGATGACAGAGGCAGCAGCGCGAGAAAATGCTTCGAATCCAAGAGCCCCACTGCCTGCGAAGGCATCTAGACAGCGTGCGTCGCGGATGTCATGCATCAACCAATTGAACACGGTTTCGCGAACTCGATCTGGGGTTGGGCGTAAGCCTTCCTCTGCAGGGAAAGGGAGCTTTTTTCCTCGAAATTGCCCTCCAATGATGCGTACGGTTTGTTTCATAAAGTGCGCGCCTGTTGTGGTTTGCCAACGGTCACTTGAAGCATTTTGTCGGGATGAATTCGGCTTTGAAAGGCTCGTTTGATATCTGCTTGTGTGACGGCGTTGATGTGATCGACGTACCGTTTTAGATAGTCTTTTGGTAAGTGGTAAAAGGCCATTTTAATCAATATGTCTGCGATGCTTCGGTTGCTTGCTAAAGACAAGGGGAAGCTCCCGGTTAAATATTGTTTGGCTGCAAGCAGTTCTTGATCGGTTGGCCCTGTCTTTAGAAAGGCAGACAAAGTTGCTCGAATCAAATTGATGGCCAAGGTGGTTTGTTTTTGTTTGGTTGACAGACTGATAATAAAGGGGCCTATTCCAGGCATCGGGGAAAATTGACTGTACACGCCATAGGTCAAGCCCCTGTTTTCACGCAGTTCACGGGTTAATTGAGACATCATGGAGCTGCCTCCCACTATATAATTGCCCACCATCAAGGGAAAGTAATCTTGATCCGTGTGTGTAATCCCCAACTGTCCGAGACGGATCATGGTTTGGGAGGAAGGAAAGCGTACTTCAATGTCGACATTCTCTTTTAAAGGTTCAGCGTTGGGGATGGGGGCCGGGGGGGCGCCTCGGATCAGATGGGCGGTTACCCGTTCAGCCAATTGGTGGGCGGCATCGGTACTGATAGCGCCGATGAGGACAAGGGTGGCATTTTGTGCTACAAAAAACTGATGATAAAAGTGACGAACGGCTTCATTGGATAAGGCGTTTACAGTATCTTTTGTCCCTAAGAGGGGGTGTGCGTAGGGATGGGCCTTATATAAGAGTTGAAAAAAAGTCTGATTAGCAACCTCATCAGGAGACTCTTGGGCTTGCACAATGCTCATGAGTTGTTGTTTTTTTTCATGTAGGAATGGCTCGTCCTTCAAGTCAGGCTTGCCGACTAGGGTCGCAAACAGATCGGTTGCTGTTTTGAGAGCATGGGGTTCGGTGAGGGTTTTTAAATTGAGGATGACCATGTCTTGGTTGTTATCAGCGAGGTATTGAGCACCTGTTTCAGCCAGTTTCTCAGCTACTTGGTTGGCGTCAAGCCCATCATTGCCTTGATTTAATAATCGTGTGGTGAGGGCACTCAAGCCAAATTGTTCCCCATCGTAGGCAGAGCCTGCTGCAAACGCAATGCTGATGTCGAGCATGGGAACATTCATCGCTGGATAGAATACGACGTGTGTGCCTTTGCTGGTGTCCCATTCAAAGGTATTGAGATCAGCCGCAGAAGCAGTGAGGCACCAAGTACAGAGAAAGAGTAGGAGGTGTCGAGGGATCCCCGTCTTCGCAGGAACTCTAGAAAAGGGGGGGTGGATAAAAGACCGGGCGGTGGTCATTGGCGCTCCTTGGGAATCAAACGGGCTTCCGTTTGATTGTTATGTTGGAAATAGCGGATGGCCGCTTGTTGAATGTGCTTTGGCGTCACCTGATGGATGCGATCAATATATCTATCGGCTGTTTTCCAACCGAGGCCGATTGTTTCTAAGAGGCCTAATTCCATCGCCTGACCAAATTGCGAGTCCCGTTCAAACGTTTTCTGCGCAATGATTTGTGTTTTGACGCGTTGCAGTTCTTCAGATGAAATCGGCTCTTCTTGTAGGCGTTTGATTTCAGAGAAGATTCCTTTTTTTAATTCGTTCAGGGAATGGGATTGGCTCGGTGTACCATACAAGATAAATTGGGTTTGATATCGAGCATATAAATTATAAAATATGTCCACGTTACTCGCGACTTGCAATCCTCGAACCAATCGTTGTGTAACACGACCACTGTCTCCAGCATCGAGGATGCCTGCAATGAGCTCTAGGGCGTAGGGATCATGCTGGGTGGTGTTAGAGGTTGTATTCACCGTGGGGACGGTATAGCCAATCATCAGCATAGGTACTTGAGCAGGTGCTTCTATGAGGACTGTTTTAGGACCTAAAGGAGGGGGTTCTGGTTGTGGTTTTCGTACAGGTAGAGGCTGTTTTTTTAGGGAACCAAAGTGCTGTTTTGCTAAGTGATAGACGTCTTTTGCCTGGACGTCACCAACCACGACGACGATGGCATTATTGGGTGTGTAGTATCGTGTATACCAGGCTCTTGCATCCTCCACGGTCATTTGTTTTAAATCACTCATCCATCCAATGACGGGGTGATTATAAGGAGCGGTTAGGTGGGCGGTTGCTAAAAATCGCTCAAACGTTAACGCTTGAGGATTGTCATCGGTTCGTAATCGTCGTTCTTCTTGAATGACGCGTATTTCTTTGTCAAATTCGTCTTTACCGAGCAGCAAATGCTGCATGCGATCGGCTTCCAGTGAGAAAACAAGGGATAAATGTGGGGCTGCTACTTTTTCAAAATAGGCCGTGTAGTCATTGTTGGTAAAAGCATTGTCTTGTCCCCCGATGGCGGCTATAGCCTTTGAGAAGGCGCCCATGGGGACGTTACTTGTGCCTTTGAACATCAAATGTTCCAAAGCATGGGAGGTACCAGTTATTCCGCCTGGTTCATCGGCAGAGCCGACAGTGTACCAAATCATGGAGACGACGACAGGCGCACGGTGATCTTCTTTAACCAGGAGTCGGAGTCCATTGTCTAGGGTGAAGGATTGGACTTGACTGAATACAGAGTAAGGTAGGAGCATTATCAGAAGAAGGAACAGGTTGCGCATACCTACCTCATTAGAAAAGTGTTAGAATTTCACATTTTAGCTGCTTTGTATAGGTTGGCATGATGATCAAATGGTTTAAGCGAGGAGAACCCTCAACCTCCGAGTCGCCCCCGACAGGGATATTGGCACGATTCAAGCAAGGGCTCTATAAAACGCATCACCATTTGGGAGAAGGGCTGGGGCGTTTATTGTTTGGCAAAAAAGAGCTCGATGCCGCCTTGTTTGAAGAAATAGAAACCATATTGATCCGGGCAGATGTGGGCATGGACACCACGCAAGTGGTTTTGACCGGATTGAGAGAGGGGTTGGCTAGAAAGCAGCTAACCGATGGAGAGGCTGTATTAGAAGCCTTAAAGAAGCATCTGTTGTTGTTGCTTGCTCCTATTACACAACGATTTGTCCTAGAAGGCTCTATGCCATTTGTTATATTGATGGTGGGTGTGAATGGCTCTGGGAAAACGACGACCATTGGGAAATTGGCCAAGCATTACCAAGCAATGGGGAAAAAAGTCATGTTGGCTGCAGGGGACACCTTCCGAGCAGCGGCCGTTGAGCAATTACAGGTGTGGGGTGAGCGTAACGAGGTGCCTGTGATTGCACAGCATACCGGTGCAGACAGTGCCTCTGTTATTTTTGATGCATTCACTGCAGCGAAGGCGCGTGGCGTGGATGTCTTGATAGCAGATACCGCAGGACGCCTGCATACTCAGCACCATCTCATGGAAGAACTTAAAAAAATCAAACGGGTGCTGCAGAAAATGGATCCGAAGGCCCCACATGAAACGATGCTGGTGCTCGATGCAAGTATTGGGCAAAACGCACTTATTCAGGCCAAACAATTTCACGAAGCTGTTGGGTTGACTGGTATTACCATGACAAAGTTGGATGGGACAGCGAAAGGGGGAATAGTGTTTGCCATGGCGCATGAATTAGGGATACCATTTCGATATGTGGGTCTTGGTGAGGGAGTAGACGATTTGCAGCCGTTTGATGCGACGCAATTCGTTCAAGCAATCTTTGATGATGATCACCTGTAATCAAGTGAGCAAGCGGTTTTCGGGGGGCTTTGAAGGTTTAAGCCAAGTCGACTTTTCGCTTGAAAAGGGAGAAATGGCATTTCTGACGGGTCACTCGGGGGCGGGAAAAAGCACGTTTTTAAAACTGATTGCCCTGTTAGACAGGCCTTCGTCCGGTCAAATTATCGTCAATGGGGTGGATTTGAACCGTCTTAAAAAACGGGAGATCCCTTCTTTTCGATCGCAACTGGGGATCACGTTTCAATCGCCCCATTTACTGCCAGATCGTACGGTGTTTGATAACGTCGCTTTGCCATTGGTGCTCCAAGGGGCACCCCAATCGTTGATAACCAAACGGGTCCTTGCCTCTCTTGATTTGGTAGGCTTGTTGAACAAAGAAAAAATGCGGCCGTTGCAATTGTCCGGTGGGGAGCAACAGCGTGTTGGACTTGCGCGTGCTGTGGTTCATAAGCCCGCGTTGTTATTGGCAGATGAACCGACTGGAAATTTGGATCCTGCGCTGTCTGCTGAAGTCATGAAGCTCTTTTTGCAATTTAATCAAGCCGGGGTCGCGGTGTTGGTTGCAACCCATGATTTGGCACTGATTGCCTCGATGAAGCATCGCATTGTGATGTTAAAAGGGGGGCGACTGTCTTGAAGAGGTTGAAATCGTTTCTAGTGCATCACACTCAAGCCGCCCGCTCAAGCCTTTCTGCTGTGAGTGGCCATCCATTTGCAACAGCCATGACTGTGTTGGTGATAGCCATCACCCTGGCATTACCTGCTCTTTTTTGGGTGATGAGTGACAACATGCGTCAGCTTGTACAGCATGGGCCGCGTCTAGGACATATGTCGTTGTATTTGAAGATCTCCTTATCTGCAACGCAGGCGAATGAAACGTTGATGCGTGTGCGTGAAACACCTGGAGTGGCAGAAGCCAGATTGATAACGCCCGAGGAGGGACTTGCTGAGCTTGAGCAGCAGGAGGGCATGCATGACATTCGGCGCTATTTACCAGATAATCCGTTGCCTGCTGTGATTGAAGTGGTGCCTGCCTTAGGGATTCATACACCTGCTCAATTGGAACAATTGTATTTGCAGTTAAAAGCCTACAAAGAAGTGGACCAAGCCAAACTCGACATGGCTTGGGTCAATCGATTTCAAGCCATCTCGGAGTTCGTGCATTGGTTAGCCCAAGCATTGATGGGGCTTCTTGCATTGGCAGTCTTACTCATTATTGGTAATACACTTCGTCTTGCGATCCATAATCGGCATGAAGAGATTCAAGTGTATAAACTAATGGGGGCAAGAGATGCCTTTATTGTTCGGCCCTTTTTGTATCTGGGCATATACTATGGCCTCGCGGGAGCCTTCGTTGCGGTGTTATTAGTAGATGTTTTTTTATGGAGCACTGCGATGGCAGTCAACCAGCTTGCTCGTGTCTACGAGATGCAGTATGCCTTGGTAGGATTGACCTTTCGACAAACGACACTATTGTTGCTTGCTGCGGTGATCCTTGGTTGGCTGGGCGCTTCGTTGTCGGTGAAACGCCAGTTGGCTGGGATTGAACCGTGCAAATGAGTGGTGCGATCTCTAAGAGCGCACATCCACTTCAAGGCTCAGTTTATAAGGGTTCCCGTTAAAATCTTGATAAGTTGTTTCAATGCCTTTCTTAGAAGGCAGGCGTTCTAGAAGCTTCAAGAAAAGGGCTCTACTCACGGAGAGTATAGGGATGTTTTGTTCGAAGCTGAGTGTCAGATCTTCAGAAGTTAGATCTACTAAAATCAATTTAAATAAAAATGAAAGCCCTGAGTCAAAAGTGAGCGTGCTGCGTTGGCATAAGAGGCTAACATCCGTTTGATTGATTCGAACGCGTAAGGCGCCAGGCGATAATTTAAGGTTCATGAGGTTGCCTCCAATAGGGTGTGCCAATCTTGAGGAGTATTGATATTTTGAAAACAGGGATCTTGCTTTGCTTCATAGGATAAATAATAGGTGTGTAAGGATTGAATCAGTTGTTGGACGGAACGGTTTTTTTTCAAAGGGTTGAGGGATAAGATCTGCAATTGTTGAAGGACCGTTGGTGTCAAAGACAACCCGAGCGGTAATGGTTTGTTTATATAAGCAATCGCATCATAAGAGGGATGAGGTAGTAGGTTTTTCAGTAAGTCCACGGTCATCAAAGGCATGTCTACGGGCACGAACAAGGCGTGTGCGATCTCTTTTGGTTTCAAGTAGGCTACGGCACTAACCAGTCCGCCTATTGGGCCTAAATGAGGAACAAGATCAGGAATACAGTCAAATGAGTCTAGTTGACCACTGATATACAGGGGTAAGTGTAGATCACGGAACAAGCTGGCCATATGCTCGATGAGAGGCCCCCCGCGATAGGGCAATAAGGCCTTGTTTTGCCCCATGCGAGACGATAAGCCCCCGGCGAGAATGATGCCTACTACTCTAGGAGGCATGCGTGTGTCCGCGATGTTGGCATAAGGCGTGTCCTTTGACCCATTCACTCATGCCGTTGGTATAATGCTCTTGCTTCCAGATGGGTGCTCGTTCTTTTAAAGATTCTATTAATGCGCGGCAGGCTGAGAAGGCTTCTTCACGATGGGGTGATCCGACTGCTATGATAACACTCACACCGCCCACAGGTAATGGACCTTTGAAGTGTGCGAGGTAGAGTGTTAATGGATCGGCGTGTTGTGCTTGAACTTCGTAACACAGTGTCTGGAATGTTTGTTCGGCCAAAGGGACAAACAAATCATAATGAACGCTCACAACGTCTCGGCCTAGATTGGTGGCGCGTACCGTGCCTATAAAAAGTTCTAGAGCGCCGTTAGCCGGGGACTGAATCCATTCCATGGCCTCTTCAATGGAAAGGGGCTGCTCAC
>CAMBHM010000058.1 GCA_945867185.1 Legionella genomosp. 1 | reverse complement strand
GTGCAGTTCATCATACCGATCCATTGCTTCACTTGGGTGAACAAGACATCACCGCCCATGTGGAGTTTACCCATGTGGCAGAAGCGGCTGTTGAAGCTGGGTTCCATGTGGCTGGCTACACCAATCAGGCCTCTTTTTTGCTAGCCAATGGTTTGTTACACTTGTTAGAATCAGAGCCTAAGGCCCACAACCAACTTAAAACCCAGCAAGCCGTGAAACAACTCCTTCAACCGAGTGACATGGGTGAATTATTTAAAGTCCTGGCTCTCACAAAACACATCGATGAGCCCCTACAAGGGTTTCAATGGCACGACAAACGAGCGAGCTTATAATAATGACTGACTACATCACCACGGTAGAACTGCAAAAAGAATCCATGAAATTTTCTGCAGGCCACACCACTATTTTTTCTGCAACCGAACGAGAGGCTTTACACGGGCATCAATACAGTGTCTACCTCGCCCTAACCACCCGTATAGAAGACAATGGGATGACTTTCGATTATCGCTACTACAAAGAGCAAATTCATTTATTATGCCGGCAATTAAATCAAACTTTTCTCATGCCTGAACACTCCCCTTTTTTACAACACGAAGAAGACAAGGACTATCATTATTTCATCTTCAATCACAAACGAATTCCCTTTTTAAAAGAAGACGTAACGCTCCTGCCGCTTACCAACATCACCGTTGAAGAGCTGTCCCGTTGGTTTGTGATGGAATTACTCAAGGATAAAAAAGCGCTCGCACAACACCGTATTGAACGCTTGGTGGTCAAAGTATTCTCGGCACCAGGACAATCTGCAAGTCACGCATGGCCGAACTAACTGTTTGTAAAATTAGCATTCCTAATACCGCTCGCGATTATTTTGACTACTACGCAGGCGACCACGATCCTTGTCTCGGCGCGCGGGTTCTCGTGCCCTTTCGAAACACCTTACGCATGGGGATGGTGGTTGGCAAAGCATTGTCCACCGACTCACATAAAAGCACCTTATCCATCGCCTCCTGTCTTGATAACGCCCCCATCATGACCGGGGAATTGCTGGCCCTCGCTTTTTGGGTAAGCGACTATTATCAGTCCCCTTTGTCTCAAGTCATCCCGCTCATCTTGCCCAAAAAATATCGAACCGGTGATCCAGAAACGCTACCCCTATCTCACCATTACACATTGGCAATGCCACCTGAAGCGGCACGGGACTGTGTAAAAAAAAACGCCACGCGCCAACTGGAATTGATTGATTTTTTATCAAAAACAAATCGTCCGCTTTCGAAAGAGCAACTACACCAAGCCGGTTTCACTCAGACGATCCTTCAGCCTTTATTAGCCAAAAGCATCTTACTTCGCCAAACCGAACGAAAGCGCCCCGAGGCTTCACTCCGTCTCCCCAAAGCCTCTTTGTCCTTGAATCCGCTACAGACTGTGGCAGTCCACACCATTGGTCTTCATTTGGATGCCTACCACGCCTTTTTACTCCACGGCGTGACCGGCAGTGGAAAAACAGAGATCTATTTGCAAATCATTGCTCGTGTACTTGCTGCAGGCAAACAAGTCCTCGTGTTGGTGCCTGAAATTGGCCTAACCCCTCAACTGCTGATGCGATTTCAAGAGCGGTTTACCGAGCCAATGGTCGTCATTCATTCTGGATTGAATGACACCGAACGACAACTCGCCTGGATCTGGGCCAAAGAGGAATCTGTCAAATTGGTGATTGGCACTCGCTCTGCCATTTTTACACCCATGCCCGCTTTGGGGTTGATTGTCATCGATGAAGAACACGACAGCTCACTCAAACAAATGGATGGCGTACGGTACTCTGCACGAGACACTGCCTTGATGCGTGCCCATCTTCGCCATATTCCGATTATTCTCGGATCGGCAACACCAAGTCTTGAAAGTTTACATAATTGCACCGTGAACAAATACACCTTGCTGACACTGACTGAAAAGGCTGAAAGCAGCAACCCCGTCTGCTTTCAAATTGTAGATCTTCGAAATCAACCCCTACAGCATGGCCTAGCAGCCCCAACACTCGCCCTCATCAAAGAACACTTACAACAGCATCATCAAGTCTTGGTGTTTATCAATCGTCGCGGGTTCTCTCCCGTAGTCCTTTGTCATCATTGTGGTTGGATGGCTGACTGTCGCGCCTGTGATGCTCATTTAACCTTTCATAAAACACAAGGCCAGCTGCTTTGTCACCATTGTGGTTTGACACAAGTTGCCCCCACACAATGCCCACATTGCCAGAGTCGTGAGCTGATTCCAGTCGGCACAGGCACGCAACGCGTTCACGACTATTTGCAAGAACAGTTCCCCTCAACGTCTATGATTCGTATTGATCGAGATGAAATTCGCCAGAAAAAAGCACTCCATAACGCATTAGAACGCATCCATGCGGGAGAGGCACAATTGATAATTGGCACCCAACTCATGGCAAAAGGGCACCATTTCCCCCGATTGACGCTGGTGGTGATTCTAGACATCGACAATGGCTTCTATAATCAAGATTTTCGAGCCCTAGAGCGATTGGGACAGTTGGTGACTCAAGTGGCAGGTCGCGCAGGCCGTGCAGCACTCAAAGGACATATCGTTATCCAAACACACGTCCCCCACCATCCCATGCTGATTAGTTTGATTCAAGACGGCTACGATCTCTTCGCACAACGGTTACTCAAGGCACGCTTAGACGCCTGTTTACCACCCTACCATTTCCTCGCCGTTATTCGATCAGAAGGTCGAACAGCCGCCCGAGTGCTACAGTTTTTACATACTATTAAAAAATATTTAAGCACGCATCAGATCCAAGTATTAGGGCCTGCCCCTGCCCCATTGGCGCGCAAAGCGGCCCTCTTTCGAATGCAGTTATTGATCAAATCGTCTTCAAGACAACATTTAAAAATAACCCTAACGCAGATGAGAACCTGGCTTGCCCATCAAAAATCGCCCAACGGTGTACATTGGGCGATTGATGTTGACCCACAGGATCTGGCCTAATGCAACATTACATCGTTCTATAAATAGGTCCCGCCGATGGCCTGTCTAACAAGGCATCACCTCGCGGTAAGCTGCTTCTAAGAGCAATCTCTTCAAAAGATTGCGCCTCTACCAGAAGCCCTCCCGACATATCCTCCCAAACACCTGCAGGCGCCCCCTCAAGAACATACGTTTTTAAAGAGGAAAGCAACTCATGGGGTGCCATCTTCCGTTGATGATCAGTACCATATTGGCGACCAATTTTAAGTGCTCCTTCTTCTCGTATAATGATTAATCGACAACCTGCCTCAGATGCTTGCTCCCCCACACGAAACGGATCAGTTAAAAATGTTTGTAGATCGGCATCTGCCATAAAAGTGTCAACGGCATCTGGATTAAGAACAGTAAAGGTTAATGAAGCACTCTCAGGGTGAGCCTTCCTAAAGGCAATATCTCTTCCTAGAATAAGTTTTTGCATAATAATCTCCCTTGGTAATGACTATTCCTGTGTAAGTATAGCACAATAATTACACTGCAATGGGCGCCTTGATAGCTGGATGAGATTCATACTCAACTATTTCAATATCATCAAATTGATAGTCGAATAAAGAAGCCGGGGCTTGCTTCAACAATACTGTTGGTAAGGGCAGTGGCGCGCGTTGTAATTGCATCTTAGCTTGTTCTAGATGATTGAGATATAAATGACAATCCCCGCCTGTCCAAATAAAATCGCCTACATCCAAATGACACTGTGCGGCCACCATGTGGGTGAGTAATGCATAGGACGCAATATTAAACGGAACCCCTAAGAAGGCATCGGCTGATCGCTGATATAACTGACAAGAAAGCCTGCCCTGTGCCACATAGAACTGAAACAAAGCATGACAAGGGGCGAGTGCCATGTTGTCTAGCTCTCCCACATTCCAAGCACTCACGATAAGACGTCTTGAATCAGGAGTTGTTTTAATAGCCTGCACGACTTCAGCCAACTGATCAATGGATCGCCCGTCTGCAAGCGGCCAACTGCGCCACTGTCGTCCATAAACAGGGCCCAATTCGCCGTTTTCATCCGCCCACTCATTCCAAATTGAAACCCCATGGTCACGAAGATAAGCGACATTCGTGTCCCCTCTTAAAAACCAAAGCAACTCATGCACAATGCTTTTCACATGCACTTTTTTAGTGGTTACCAGTGGAAATCCTGCTTGCAGATCAAACCGCATTTGATACGCAAATACCGACAAGGTTCCTGTTCCTGTTCGATCTGTTTTTTGTACACCGTGCGTTAAAATATGTTCAAGAAACTGTAGGTAATGTTTCATCCCGTTTTATCCACCATAACAAGACCCCGCCTAATAACATGGGCACAGATAACAACTGTCCCATCGTAAACCAATCAAAAAAGAATCCCAACTGTAAATCCGGTTCTCGAAAACATTCAACAATCAATCGACACACCGCATACCCCATCAAAAACACAGCAGACACGGTTCCCGCTGGACGTGACCGACTCGCATACCACCATACCAACACAAACAACCCAATCCCCTCTAGGCCTAGCTCATACAACTGAGACGGGTGTCTCGGCAGCGGGCCTCCTTCTGGAAACACCATGCCCCAAGGCATCGTTGTCACACGCCCCCACAACTCCCCATTGATAAAATTACCAGCGCGCCCTGCAGCAAGTCCCAAAGGCACTAAAGGCGCGTAAAAATCAGCCACCTGCCAGAATGGTTTTTTAAGTTTATACGATCCATACCAGAGGGCTGCACCAACGCCCAGCAGACCCCCATGAAACGACATGCCGCCTTCCCATAGTTTCAGGACATCCAAGGGATGACTGAGCAAATGGTGGGTATTATAAAATACCATATAACCCAAGCGTCCCCCAATGATAACCCCAAGCGCTGCAAAAAATATCAAATCACTGACTTGTTCGGAGGTCCACTCCAAGTGATAACGCTTCACACGAAAACGGGCCAGCAGCCAGGAAGCAAAAAATCCCAGCAAGTACATCACCCCATACCAATGCACATGAAGAGGCCCCACAGACAACGCAATGGGATCCATTGATGGATAAGTTATCATGATTTTCCAGATCGAATTAAACTGCCCAACCCTTCCTGTTCCAGGGCCTTTTGTAAATATAAACGGATCTCCTGAGGATGCCACAATTCCATCACATCAGACAAAATTTTTCGCGCACTGGCAATGGAGACATTACGGATGATCCACTTGATACGCGGTAAACTAGCCGAATTCATGCTAAGCGTATCAAATCCCATGGCCATTAACAGAAGCACGCACAAGGGATCACTCGCCATTTCCCCACAAATACTCACTTCAACCCCAGCCGCATGCCCCCCTTCTACGATTTTCTGCAACACCCGCAACATAGACGGATGCAACGCATCATACAGACCTGCCACTCGCGCATTATTCCTATCTACAGCCAACATATACTGAGTCAGATCATTGCTACCTACCGAAATAAAATCAACTCGCTTGGCAAGTTCACGTGCCTGATAGACGGCTGCAGGCACCTCAATCATCACCCCTAACTGCGGCTTTTCAATGCGACACCCTTCCTCCAGCAATTCAGCAAATGCTTTGTCGATCAAATACGCGGCTTCATCCACCTCACTCAACGAAGTGACCATCGGCAACATGATTCGCAAATTTTGAATGTCTTCATTCGCACGCATCATCGCGCGGACTTGTAACAAAAAAACATCTGGATGATCCAGCGTCACTCGAATCCCGCGCCATCCAAGATACGGGTTAGCTTCCTCTACTGGAAAATAAGGCAGCACCTTATCCCCACCGATATCCAAAGTACGCATCGTCACCGGTCGTGGTGCAAAGGCCTTTAGAATCTGACGATAAATAATATATTGCTCGTCTTCGGATGGAAACCTATCTCGACTCATGAATGGGATCTCAGACCGATATAAGCCCACCCCCTCAGCCCCAACACTCATTGACAGCCCCGCATCCATCGCAAGACCCGTATTCACATGCAGTGCAATCCGATAATTGTCTGTCGTTTCAGCGGGTTTATCACGTAAACTCTCAAGACTTTGATTTAAATCATCTTCTTCTTGAAGCAATTGCTTATATTCCGCAAGCAAGGCTTTCGAGGGCGATACGAACACATGACCATAATACCCATCAACAATAATGGCCCGGCGCGACAGTTGCTCTAACTGCAACCCGCGAACCCCCATCACGGCAGGCACCCCCAATGCGCGTGCCAAAATAGCCACGTGTGAGTTATTGGCCCCCTTTGCAGACACCACTCCGGCTAGCTGCCCTTCTGGGACTTCTGCTAACGCGGCAGCCGTTACCTCTTCCCCGATAAGAATCGTCCTGCGCGGGTACTCCACCTCTTCTTGCTGAAACGATTGCAACTCTGCAAGTACTCGCCGACCGATGTCACGGATATCACTTGCGCGCTCCCGTAAATAATCATCCTTCATCGCCTCGAATTGCAGCACATGACGTTTGATAACAACCGCCAAGGCCGCCTGTGCTCCCAAATGGTCTTGCCTAATCTCCTTCACCACATCAGCGCCCAAGCTGTCATTGTCAAGAATGCGCAAGTACACATCAAACAAGGCATGCTCATCCTTATCCACGCTTGATTTCATACGACGACTTAAGCGATGCATCCCCTCCCGCGCCGCATGCAAGGCTTCATGAAAAATGGTAATTTCAGCGTCTATGTCTTCAACAATGACTCTTGGCACAGCATCAATATCTGCCGGAGGATATACAACAATGGCCGTTCCGATCGCCACACCAGGCACACTGCCAATACCCGATAACGCCATTTGTATCGGTATCGCATCACCCGCACCTGGCGCTCGATACTGCGTCAATTGCGCCAATTCACCCGTTGCTTCCGCATGCGCAATGATGCCACCTAATTGTGCGGCCAACGTGATGAGGAACGCTTCTTCTTCGTCATCAAAACAGCGCTCTTCTCGCTGCTGGACCGTCAAAATTCCATAAAGTTTACGATGTTGAATAATGGGCACACCGAGAAACGCGTTCAGATTCTCCTCACCCAATAATGGATCTTCATAAAAATCAGGGTGATCATGAGCCTTCTTTAAATTAATAGGCTCTTCACGTCGACCAACAAGACCAATCAAACCGTCTGAGAATGCAATCCGCACATTGAATTCTGCTTTTTTTTGAAGGCCTTCTGTCGCGATCAATACGTACTGAGACAATTGGCTATCTACCATAAACACAGATACGGCATCTGCAGCAACGGCACTGCGCACGCGTTGTACCAAAATAGCCAATGCATCCGACAGACGATGTGAGGTGGTGACGTCTTGAACGATTCGTTTGAGTGTTTTCAGCATAGGGTATTCATGGTGAAGTCCTTTGTCCCTTATATCCTCGCTTTCTACGATCCCCTGATGGCATACGTCTCTTTTTTAAATATCGTTCTAGCTCTTTTAAAGCTTGAACGTACACTTGTTTTTTAAAAAAAATCACCTGATCTTGGGGCTCGTCGTAGCCTATCCATCGCCAACTATCAAACTCTGGAGAGTCCGTTAAATCCAAGCGGATTTTTTGATCGCTCGTCAGTAGTTTTAATAAATACCATTTTTGTTTTTGACCAATCACCAATGGTTCACTACCATGACGCACATATTGATTAGGCAACCGATATTTCAACCAACGCTTCGTTATCCCTAACAACTCTACATCCGCTCGATCAAGACCAATTTCTTCATACAACTCACGAAACATTGCTTCCATGGGAGATTCCCCCTCTGCAAGCCCTCCCTGAGGAAATTGCCAGGCGTCATGACCCTGTCGTCGTCCCCAAAACAAACGATGAGAATCACTGACCAATATGATCCCAACATTCAACCGATACCCCGTCTTATCTATTACCATTATCAACCTTACCTGGGGCTATGGATTGGGCTATAAGAAACCACCAATGATCTGAATGCTTTGATTTTTCCACACAATAGATAAGGTTTGCAAATATAATTCAGTAGCAAGGACTTGGCACATGGTTTACGATACGTGGATGAAGAAACAGATCCTTATTCTCAACACCGGCGGCACCATCAGCAGTGTTAAAACTGAGCATGGTTATCACCCTGCACCCGGATATATCAAAACCGAACTCGCAACATTACCCGCACTGTCTCATGACGACATGCCCGCCTACACCATCAAGGAATATCACCCCCTCTTAGATTCCTCGAACATGACTGTCGATCATTGGAACCGGCTGGCCCATGATCTCGCTACCCAGTATGAACATTTT
>CAMBHM010000057.1 GCA_945867185.1 Legionella genomosp. 1 | reverse complement strand
AAAAGACGCAGGCCAACTCTATCAACTGGGACAACGACCAGCCTTGGTATCTGCTGCCACTTGGGCGTTTGCGACCTTATTAGGGGGTGTCTTGACCGCTGCTATTTATTGGTTCATTCACCACTCCACCTTGACTCGTGTGGGTTATCAAGAAAAACAAGTTTCTAAGTAGGTACCAATCATGATTTAGACGACCTCACCCTGTCATCTTGCTTGCGTTGTGGCTGTAATCTCGAGATAATTCGTCACTATTATGACAGACTGGAATTGTTATGGCACATCTCACACCATTTATCACACACCATTGGGAACTTTGTGTTGCCCTCCTCATCCTGCTGGTGCTCATCGCCCTCAATGAACACCTGGCACAAAAAAAACGCGCTACAACAGTAACCCCTGCACAAGCCATTCAGCTCATCAATCACGATGGTGCTGTAGTCATAGATTTGCGAGATACGGAATTGTTTCGGGCAGGCCACATCGTGGATGCACTCAAGATCTCCACCGATGCATTGTCTCAAAAACGCATGGAAAAGTACAAAAACAAGCCATTGGTCCTCGTCTGCGCGCGTGGCCAACAGTCAGCCATACTAGCGGCCGAGCTGCGTACCCAAGGCTTCGTCAATCCCATGGTCCTGGCAGGCGGAATGGCCGCTTGGCAGGCAGAACAACTCCCGCTCATCAAGGGCACCCAATAACTTTAACCTCTGGATAATCACTATGACTGACCAAACACCTGATCAACAAATCGCTGATGCACAATTCATCATTCAACGCATTTATGTTAAAAATGCTTCGTACGAAACCACCAACACCCCTGCTATCTTTCAACAACGCTGGGAACCTGAATTAACTTTAGATTTACATACTGAACACAAACAGTTGGATGAAAACGTCTATGAGGTCGCATTGACTGTGACGGCCACCGTTAAAAATCAGCAAGAAACGGCGTTTCTCGCTGAAATTCAACAAGCCGGTATTTTTACCATTCAAGGCGCACCCGTGCCGCAGCTGGATCATCTGCTAGGTAGCTTCTGTCCCAATATTTTGTTTCCCTATGCTCGAGAAGCCATTACCTCAGAAGTACTACGCGGCAGTTTCCCACAATTGGTATTAGCCCCCATCAATTTTGATGCCCTGTATGCACAGCAATTGAAAGACAAACAAACGGCTGAATTAGAAAAGGAAAAATTGAATTAGGAGGTCGCCATGGAAACATCCACCATCGCACTAATCGGTGCAGGATCGTGGGGCACTGCTGTAGCCATTCATTTGGCCAATCAGCACCATCGTGTACTGTTGTGGGGGCGTGATACGGCCCATGTACAGGCTATGTCCACCGCGCGTTGTAATGATCGTTACTTGCCTAACAGTCTCTTTCCAGAAACCCTCCTCCCCACCGATTCATTCGAGGAGGCCACAGAAACGGCTGATCAAGTCATCTTAGCAGTCCCCTCGCACGCCTTTAAAAACATCCTCGCTCGTCTTAAAAAACCAACTCAAGGGCTCACCTGGCTCACCAAAGGGTTAGATCCGGATAGCCATGCACCCTTAAGTCAACTCGTCACTGCGACCTTTGGAGAGGCTTTTCCAATGGCGGCTCTGTCTGGCCCTTCTTTTGCAAAAGAAGTGGCCCAACATCTCCCCACCGCTGTCATTTTAGCAAGCCCGAGCACCCCCTATCTCAGAACCATGCGCGATTTGCTGCATCATGATAATCTGCGTGTCTATGTGACCCATGATCTCATAGGAGTGCAATTGTGTGGAGCTGTGAAAAACATTTTAGCCATTGCCTGTGGAGTGAGTGATGGGTTACATTATGGCGCCAATGCAAAAGCGGCCCTCATCACCCGAGGCCTGGCTGAAATGAGCCGTTTAGGACACGCCTTAGGCGCGCATCCTGATACCTTCGTGGGGTTAGCTGGCTTAGGTGATCTGGTTCTCACCTGCACCGACGATCAATCTCGAAACCGCCGATTCGGTTTACTACTAGGGCAGGGCTTCGATCGCAACAAAGCAGAACAACAAATAGGCCAAGTGGTAGAAGGCACTCATAATGCGGCTGAGATCTGCGCCTTAGCGACCCAGCATCACATCGACATGCCCATTTGTCGAGAAGTGAATGCCCTGCTACAAGATCAGATCGACCCAAAAACTGCGGTCATGCACCTGATGAGTCGTCCTGCACGAGAAGGGTAAAGTAGATATTGTGCCCCTATATGCTATACTCCAAGCTCACAATTGTCCCTCGAGGTGACCATGCAAAGACTCCGCAGCCTTTTGCTTTCGACACTCTTGGTTGTAGGTTTAACCCCCGCACAAGCAACTGATCTGAAAGACATTGAACAAACGTTTGCTGATGCCTATATCACAGCCAAAGTCGAAGCGGCCGTGCTCAAAGCAAAGGTTTTAGATGATGAATCGATTCCTTTGGTTGGCATCAATGCCAAAACCATCAATGGGGTTGTGACCTTATCCGGCGATGTCAAAAGTAACACCTCCCTCATGGCCATTTTGAATCGTGTCAATGGGCTACATGGTGTGAAGAAGATCATCTCTATGCTGCGTGTGGTAGTGATTGCATGATCAATTTAATCATGCAATCACAGCCCACAGATGAAACCTGTGGAGCAACGTGTTTGCATGCGCTTTATACTTACTATGGTCTGTCTTGTACCATTCAAACCCTGGCACAAAATATTGAACGCTCTGCCTCTGGCGGAACACTCGCCCCCTATCTTGGCACACACGCTTTAAAAACGGGCTTTCAAGCAAGCATCTATGTGAACAACCTCGATCTGTTTGACCCCACTTGGTTTCATCAAGGAGAAGCAGACGGCGATTTTTTACTCCATAAATTGTCTAAATCATTAACACACCTCACGAACCCCGGGGTACTTCAAGAAAATCTTGCCTATCAAGATTTCATACAGCAAGGGGGGCGCGTTTGTTTTCGTGTATTGAAAGCCCAATTACTGAAAGCTTTTTTTCTACAAAAGCGACCCATTTTAACTGGATTAAGTGCCACCTATCTTTATAATTCACCTCGCGAGCGCTTCACAGACCAAGGTGTTGCCCTATACGACGACATTCAAGGCACTCCCTGTGGGCATTTTGTTGTATTGTGCGGCTATGACAATCACAATAAACTCGTGGTGGTAGCCGATCCGCATCGAGAGAACCCCATCACTCATAATAATTATTATAAGGTACCCATTTCTAGATTGATCAATGCCATACTCTTGGGTGTACTGACCTACGATGCGAATTTGCTCATCATCGAACCTCAGAATAACATTTGACAAACGACTCATTGCATTCTAACGTGGACCTTTACATCTATGTCTACACCCTACTTTCTATGATAGATCTGACCATCCCCACACAACCAGACGATGAAAACTGTGGCGTGGCTTGCTTGCATGCTGTGTATAACTATTATGGCCTCACCGTTGGCTTAAGCGATCTCTTAGAGCAGATTGATCCCTTCTATTTTCCTTCAGGGGGCACTCGAGCACCCTTTCTAGGGAAACATGCCTTACAGCAAGGATTTGAAGCCATTATTTATATCAACAACCTTGATCTATTCGATCCCTCTTGGTTTAAACAGGGGAAAGCAGCTCCCTCCCTTCTCATTGATAAATTAACCAATCAGCTGAATTATAAAAATGACAAAGCACCTCTGCAACTCAGTATCGCCTATTTAAACTACCTGCGTTTAGGCGGCCAAATCCGTTTTCAAACCTTGAATTCACATTTACTCAAACCTTATTTTAATCAAGGCATCCCTATCATTACCGCTTTAAGCGCCACCTACTTGTACGGATGCGCTCGTGAACGGTATACCGATGACGGGGTGGCCGTCTATGACGATGAGTATGGGATGCCTCGGGGGCACTTCGTTGTACTCTGTGGCTATGATCAAAAAAAGAAACACGTGGTGATCGCCGATCCGCATCGTGAAAATCCGTTATCTCAGGATCATTATTATAAAGTCAGCATCTTCCGTTTGATCAATGCCATCCTACTTGGCATTCTGACCCATGATGGCACCCTACTGATAATCCAACCCAAAAGGATGTAAATGCAAACTGTATTGGTCACTGACGATCTCAAAAGTTGGGAATTTCTAAGTCATTTAGCCCCCCTTGTAGAGGCCTGTGATTACCTATCAGACGCACAGTATCATCAAAACAAATCCATGCGGATTATTAATTTGTGCCGATCCTATGACTATCAAACCATTGGCTACTACGTCTCCCTCTTGGCCCATGCAAGGGATCACAAAGCCATCCCGTCTGTTTTAAGTATTCAGGATGTATTAAGTACTAGTTTATCAAAACACATTTCACAAGACATTGAAGAAGAAATCCAAAATAGCTTGCATGACATCAAGGGAGATGAATTTGTATTGAGCCTCTATTTTGGATTGAATATAGCCAAGCGACATATGGTGTTGGCAAAAAAATTACACGGTCTTTTCCCGCTGCCTTTGGTCCGATTCACTCTGGAGCAAAAGAAACAATGGTCTATCAAAAAATTGACCTTATTATCACCAGCCGATATTCCCGCTACCCATGAGACCTTCATGCGCGAAGCAGCAGAAGCCTATTTTTCTAAAAAACGCTTCCACCACTGGCGAAAAAAGCAACGTTTTCATGACTTGGCCATTCTGATTGATCCCTTAGAGCCCAACGCCCCTTCCAATAAAAAAGCCTTAGAACTATTTGCTGCAGCAGGGGAGTCCTTGGGGCTTAACGTTGACTTTATTGACAAGAACGACAGCCGATCCATTGCGGAATACGATGCTTTGTTTATTCGAGCGACCACGGCGGTGGATCATTACACGTACCGTTTTGCAAGACGCGCCTTACAAGAAAATCTGGTCGTCATTGATGATCCGTCCTCCATTGTTAAATGCACCAATAAAGTGTATTTGGCAGAATTAATGCGCAGTCACCAAATTTTAACGCCTGAAACGGTTTTTTTAAGCAAATATGATAAAACTTTACCACCCATCCAATTTCCTTGTGTGATTAAAAAACCAGACAGTGCTTTTTCTCAGGGGGTCGTCAAATTAGATTCCCACAAAGCATTACAAAAGTCATTGGCACAATTTTTCAAAACCTCCGACTTATTACTCATCCAACCATTTATTCCAACCACTTTTGATTGGCGCATCGGTATTTTAAATCATAAACCGTTATTTGCTTGTCGATATTACATGGCTAAAGACCACTGGCAGATCTACAATTGGGAGGCCACCTTACAAGACATTGAAGGCAAGACAGAAACGATCCCACTGGAAAAGGTTCCTGAAGCTGTGATAAAAACAGCCTTGAAAGCGGCCCGTCTTATTGGCGATAGTTTGTATGGAGTCGATATCAAGAGCTTTGAGGACAAACAATATGTCATCGAAGTGAATGATAACCCTAATATTGATTACGGAACGGAGGATCGTGTGATGGGTGAAGAATTATACCATCAAATCATGTCCGTGTTTTTAAAGCGGATCCGGAAGAACCACGGCTATGTCTAATCACGCGCTTTTTTCCGTCATCGGCATCGAAATTGAATACATGTTGGTGGATAAAGAGACCCTTGCCATTCAACCCAAAAGTGATCTGGTTCTCACTCGACTCGCCGGCGAATTGGTCAATGAAGTGGCGCTCGGGGATATTTCGGCCAGCAATGAATTGGTCCTGCATGTGATTGAATTAAAAAACAATGGTCCAAAACCCGCACAAGGAGCCCTTGCCGCGGCTTTTCAAAAGACGATTCTACAGCTACAACCCATTTTAGACGAATTTCATTTACGACTCCTGCCAACTGGTGCGCACCCTTGGATGAATCCAGCATTAGAGACCAAACGATGGCCCCATGGCAATCGATCAATCTATCAACAATACGATGCCATTTTTGACTGTAAAGGACATGGGTGGTCTAATTTGCAAAGCATGCATGTGAATTTACCCTTTGCCAATGACGACGAATTCTGCCAATTACACAATTTGATTCGACTGCTACTCCCCTTGTTACCCGCACTGGCTGCGAGCAGCCCCTTTCTTGATGGAAAAAAAACCGGCTTTCTCGACTCTCGTCTTGATTTTTATGGAAAAAATCAACAGCTTATTCCCTCTATTTGCGGAGAGATTATCCCGCCATTTATCCGCTCTGAAGAACAATACCATCATGATGTTCTAGAGCCCATGTACGCTGAGATCAGTCCCTTCGATCCAGAAGGGGTTTTGCAATACGAATGGTTAAACTCACGCGGAGCCATTCCTAAATTCGGACAAATGGCGGTCGAAATTCGTATTTTAGATCCTCAAGAGTGTGTTCATGCCGACATTGCCATTGCCAAACTCATTCATGCCGTTTTAAAGCGATGGCATGAAAGTGGGATCACACAACATTTAGAGCAGCCCATCGAAACAGCTACACTCAAAGCCATCTATGAACGCTCCTTGAAAACGGGGCTAGCGGTTGTCGTAGACGATGAGGCACTCCTCACGCAATGGCACCTACCAAAACACCACCCGCAAACGCTCACTCAGATCTGGTCATGGCTGATTGAACAAGTAAGTAGTGAATTAGATCATCCAAGCCAGCATGCGTTAGAGCATATATTACGTCATGGTAATCTAAGTGAGCGGATTTTACGTGCTTGTGAGGATAACAAGAGTAAAAAGCACCTCATCCAGGTTTACCGGACAATGGGAGATTGTTTGATTAAAGACCAACAGTTCGATCCAAAGAACCCCCTCTACCTGTCATAAAAGGAGTCTTTAGTGAAACCCACCGTCTTATTTATCAGTTGCGAACATGCCGTCAATCATGTGCCAGCTGATTACCATCCTCTTCTCGCACCGACCGATCCCATCCTAAAAACACATCGAGCCATGGATTTTGGTGCGCTGACTTTGGCCAAAGCGATGAGTGAAGCATGCCAATGTGAATACATCAACGCTACCGTCTCAAGACTTCTCATCGACTGCAATCGCAGTGTCACGCATCCTCACTGCTTTTCCGAATACACTGCCTCTCTGCCAGCGAAAGACAAACAACACCTCCTCACACACTACTACCAACCGTACCGCCAAGCCGTTGAAGCAGCCATTCAAGCCAAAATCACACAAGGCGCACAAGTGTTCCATATTTCAAGTCACAGTTTCACACCCGTCTTCCAGGGAAAGACACGTAATAATGGCATTGGTTTATTATATGATCCCAAACGACATGGTGAAAAAGAGGTCGCCCGCCAATGGCAAGGGCTATTGTCACAACAAACCCACTATCGGGTTCGTATGAATTATCCGTATCGCGGCAGTAATGATGGTTTCACGAGTCATTTACGAAAATGTCATCCAGAACAGGACTATCTAGGCTTAGAACTCGAAGTCAATCAAACCTTGGTGAACGATGCGGACTCATTCAAACCTTTGATAACGGCCCTATCCAGCAGTTTGCAAGAGCTACTACAATTATTGTAGACGGTACCTGCTCATAGCGATGACTGACAGGTGGCACACAGCCCATAGATGGTTAAAGCATGATCTGTCATTTTAAAATGCTCGCGCGCTGCGATGAAGGTCTGGCGTGCTTCAATCGTCTCATCGACAAACTCGGCAACTTGTCCGCATTTTACACAAACTAAGTGATCGTGATGATCGCCTTGGCTTAATTCAAATACCGAATATCCACCTTCAAAATTATGTCGTTTGATAAGGCCTGCTGATTCAAATTGTGTTAAAACACGGTAAACAGTCGCCAAGCCTACGTCCTCTCCCATCTCTAACAATGCTTTATAGACATCTTCAGCGCTCATATGGTGATCGACAGAAGATTCCAAGATCTCCAATACCTTGAGTCTTGGCATGGTTATTTTTAATCCGGCTTCTCTTAACTGTTGACTCTCTTGCATACCCCCTCCCCAGGTTGTCCATGGAGCATATTACGCTCTCAATCCTAACATGGTATTATGTCGAAATTTTTCATTTTAGGCAAAGAAAATGCGAATTAGAATTGTTCTCATTAGCGTCATCTGCACTGTATCCCTCACGCACTGCGCAACGTACGATTTTTCACGGCGCGTGGTACAACAGGGCAATTTACTGCAACCGGAAATCACGTCTCGTCTTAAGTTAGGGATGAGTAAAGAAGATGTTGCCATTCTCCTCGGCACAAGCCTTTTAAGTCCCACTTTTAACAATGATCGTTGGGACTATGCCTATACTTATCGTCGTGGCAACGGGCCTATGATACTGCACAATAGGAGTCTGTATTTCAAACAGGGCGCTTTGATGCGGATCGAA
>CAMBHM010000056.1 GCA_945867185.1 Legionella genomosp. 1 | reverse complement strand
CAACTTGCCTCCCCTGGCTCTGATTGCAACCAAATCATTGGTGCATCAAGTTGCAAATCGTCCCATCACTGATGATCTCATACAACAAACAGCCCGTTTGATTGCGAAGCAGCGGATTTCTCCTGAAGCTCAGCACGGACTAAAAACCTTTCTTGGCAAGAAAGGTTGACTCAAAGGATCTTATGTTTACGAAACTATTAATTGCGAATCGAGGCGAAATTGCCTGTCGAATTATCAAAACAACACGTCGCATGGGGATTGAATCCGTTGCTGTTTATTCTGAAACTGATCTACATAGCCTAGCTGTTAAAGAGGCGGACCACGCCTATTTCATAGGCCCTTCTGAAGCACAAGCCAGTTATTTGAATATCGATGCAATCATCGCTGCGGCCTTAGACAGTGGCGCACAAGCTATTCATCCAGGGTATGGGTTTTTATCTGAGAATCCCGCCATGGCTCGTGCCTGTGCCAAAGCTGGCCTTGTATTCATTGGCCCACCACCAGCTGCCATGGAAGCCATGGCTTCCAAACAAACGGCTAAACAGCGTCTTGAAAAAACCAATGTACCCTTAACACCAGGCTATCACGGTAGCAATCAATCCGATAAAACACTGTATCAAGAAGCCCTGCAACTGGGTTTTCCCGTTTTATTAAAAGCCGCAAGTGGCGGCGGGGGAAAAGGAATGCGGGCGGTACATCATGCCGTTGATTTTTATCAAGCATTAGCAGGCGCCCGTCGCGAAGCTCTAGCCAGTTTTTCTGATGATACTATGCTGATTGAAAAGCTCCTTGAACGTCCACGCCACGTTGAAATTCAAATCATGGCAGACAATCATGGGCATATTGTCCATCTGCACGAACGAGACTGCTCCATCCAGCGTCGTCATCAAAAAATCATAGAAGAAGCCCCTGCCCCAAATCTATCCAAGCGCCTTCGCCAGCAACTTGGAGAGGCCGCTGTAACCGTTGCTAAAACCATTGATTATCGAGGGGCTGGAACAGTTGAATTTTTGGTAGATGGCGAACACTTTTATTTTATGGAAATGAATACCCGTTTACAAGTGGAGCATCCTGTTACTGAATGTATCACAGGGCTTGACCTCATCGAATGGCAACTTCGCATTGCCGCCAATGAACCGCTTCCCTTGACGCAAAAAGAAGTGCCGCTCCTTGGTCACGCCATCGAATGTCGAATTTATGCAGAAGATCCCTATCACGACTTTATTCCCTCTATGGGCAACATAGATTTTCTAGTCGAACCGATAGGAACTGGTCTTCGCCTAGATACTGGGATTGCCTTACACGCTACAGTAAGCCGCTATTACGATCCCATGTTGTCTAAATTGATCGCATTTGGACAAACCCGTGAAGAGGCCCTGCTTCGGTTACAAAACGGACTGCAACACTACCATTTGGGCGGAATAAAAACAAACATATCTTTTTTGAGCATGATCTTGAAACACCCGCGCTTTGTGGGCGGAGATCTCAGTACGCATTTTTTAACAGAGCACTCCCTTGCTACACCGACACCTGATAAACAGTGGGTAGCTTTGGTTGCTGCAGCGCTCGATGAGCTCCACAGGCAACAGACAACCACTGATCCCCTCCTCTCCGATACAATGGCTTGGCAAATGCATTTACAGCCCCCTATCCGATCACGCTATTTTATAGACACGCAGATCTTTGAAGTCGAGGTAATCCGCTTAGGTCCCCATACGCTTCGTCTCACCCAACAAGGAACATCCGTCCTCTGGCAAGTGAGTCTATCCTCCCATGCACTCCTTATTCACACTGATCAACAAGTTGAGCGAGTAGTCCTTCACAATACCCCTTTAAACCTCACTGTCTTTACACCCGAAGGCCCCCTTATTGTATTGCGTAGTGATCCAACACAGAGTGACCATGCGCCCGTCATGACGAATAACCCACTCATGGCGCCCATGCCAGCCACTGTTGTTGCTGTATTTAAACAGATTGGAGAATCCATTAAAATGGGTGAGCCCTTTATGGTACTAGAGGCCATGAAAATGGAACACACCCTCCATGCCCCGTATGATGGACTATTGGTCGATATTTTTTATGACATCGGTGCGCAAGTCGACGAAGGCGCTTTGTTGGTAACACTCGATAAGGTTCCTTCATGAGTCACATCACGCTCATTGAGGTCGGTCCCCGAGATGGATTGCAAAATGAACCAACCTTTGTCCCAACCCCCACCAAAATCAATTTCATCAATCAACTCAGTCAAAGTGGCCTAACGCATATTGAAGTCACCAGTTTCGTCTCGCCAAAAGCCATACAGCAACTGGCTGATAATGAAGCGGTCTTTCGTGGTATCAGCAAACCAAAAGGTGTGATCCTATCTGCTCTCATCCCCAATGAGCGAGGCATGCACCGAGCGCTAGCAGTGGGCGTACAACATATTGCTTTATTTACTGCGGCAAGCGACACCTTTAATCAACACAATATTCATTGCACAATCAATGAAAGTTTTGAAAGAATGAAGCCTGTCATGATCCTTGCACGCGCTCATCAGATCCCTGTACGAGCCTATATATCCTGTGTCTTAGGATGTCCGTATGAAGGACTTATTCCGCCTAAAGAAGTCCTTGCTGTCGTCCTTCGGCTACTCGCTCTTGGCGTGGATGAAATCAGCTTCGGTGATACCATTGGTGTTGGTACACCCAAACAAACCAAAGCCCTGATCGAACTCATCAAACATCACCTCTCTCCTGCACACATTGCCATGCATTTTCATGATACCTATGGCCAAGCGGTCGCTAACACCTACGCGGCCCTTGAATGCGGCATCACGCGATTTGACAGCTCGGTCGCAGGACTAGGCGGTTGTCCCTATGCCCAAGGCGCCAGTGGGAATGTTGCAACCGAAGATTTACTGTACTTGTTTCACGGTTTGGGTCTTGAAACGGGCGTTGATATTTACAAAATCGTAGCAGCAGGTCAAGCGATTTGCCAAGCCATGGGTCGAAAAAATCAATCCAAAGTTGCGAATGCATTACTTGCCAATCAGGGGTAATCACTTGACTTTACCTCATACCCCGCTTAGCATGCCTACATTCTTGGTATCAGGACAAACGATGGATATTTATCCTTTGCGAGCATTGGTCAATGAGGATTTTGAGGCCGTCAACCAACTCATTATCGACAAAACAACCTCTTCTATTCAATTACTCGATGAGCTCACTAACCACATCTTCCAAAGTGGAGGAAAACGATTGCGCCCTTTGTTAGTCCTACTCGCAAGCCATGCCTGCGACTATCAAGGCCACAAACATATCCTGCTCGCTGCCATGATTGAATTTTTTCATACCGCCACATTGCTACACGACGATGTCGTCGATGACTCTCATCTTCGTCGTGGAAAGAAAACAGCCCATACTATTTGGGGTAGCAAAGCCAGCATCCTCGTTGGAGATTATCTTTTTACCCAATACATGCAACTGATGATCAAAGTGGGCGATTTGAAGATCATGCAACTACTCACTGATATGTCAGACAAGATGGGCTGTGGTGAACTCAAACAACTGTCTAATCGCCATACAATCACTATTACCCTTGAGGAGTATTTTGAGGTCATCAGTGCTAAAACATCGATGTTGTTTGCCGCAGCAGCCTCGATCGGCGCCTTGGTGAGTGATGCCCCCGAAGCAATACAGCAAGGCCTTTATACCTATGGACTCCATTTAGGTAACGCCTTTCAAGTGATTGATGATTCGCTCGATTATTGTTCTGATAAAGACACCCTAGGAAAAAACATCGGCGATGATTTGGCTGATGGCAAAACCACTCTACCCCTGATGCATGTCTTGACTCACGGCACCCCAACGCAACAAGCGCTGGTGAAAAAGAGCATTGAAGAAGGGAGCCTCTCTCATTTGCAGGAGATCTGTGAGGCCATCTCAGAGACCAACGCTATTGACTATACGCGCACTGTAGCAGCAACAGAGAGCGATTTGGCCATCACAGCACTCCATGTGTTACCTGACTCACCCTACAAAACAGCCCTAGCTGATCTTGCGAAATATGCTATCTATCGGACACATTAACGACTCAAACATTAAACCGAAAGTGCATCAGATCACCGTCAGCCACCACGTACTCTTTTCCCTCAAGGCGCAATTTTCCAGCCTCTTTGGCTCCTTGCTCGCCATTATGTGCAATAAAAGCATCATAAGCAATGACTTCTGCTCGAATAAAACCCTTTTCAAAGTCCGTATGGATAACACCCGCTGCTTGCGGCGCTGTGGATCCACGCTTTATCGTCCAAGCACGGACTTCTTTGACCCCCGCTGTAAAATAGGTCTGTAATCCGAGTAATTCATACCCTGCACGAATGATCCGATGTAATCCGGGCTCCTGAAGTCCTAGGTCAATCATGAATTCCTGACGACTGACCTCATCAAGCTCAACCAATTCCGCTTCGATAGCAGCACACAAAGCCACCACAGGTGCTTTTTCTTCCCGGGCTAAGGCACATACTTTATCCAAGAGTGGATTGTTGTCATAGCCCGTTTCATTGACATTGGCAATATACAAAACAGGCTTTGCCGTTAATAGAAAAAATCGTTTCTGCAATGCCAGCTCTTCAGGTGATAATTCTAAAGTACGTACAGGAAACCCTTGGTCCAAATGCGCTTTGATTTTTAAAAGGGTTTCGCGTTCAAAATCGGCCTCTTTGTTTCCACTTTTACTGAGTTTGGAGGCTTTGTGCAAAGCCTTTTCAACCGTATCCATGTCGGCTAATGCTAATTCTGTGTTCACTATTTCAATATCACTTAATGGATCAACGCGTCCTTCCACATGAACCACATCAGCATGTTCAAAACAACGTACAACGTGTGCAATAGCATCAGTTTCACGAATAGTTGCTAAAAATTTATTGCCTAGGCCTTCTCCTGCTGCGGCCCCTTTCACCAAACCCGCAATATCCACAAATTGCATCACAGTAGGCACAGTTTGTTGCGGATGCACTATGTCGCTCAAAGCAGTCATCCGAAGATCAGGAACGGTGACCATGCCAACATTGGGCTCAATCGTACAAAAGGGATAGTTTTGAGCGTCAATCCCAGCGGAGGTCAATGCATTGAATAAGGTCGATTTGCCCACGTTCGGTAAACCCACGATGCCACATTTAAATCCCATCCTCTACCTCACCCATTCAAAAGACCCATGGCAATCGCCATATTTCCAGATAATACCGTTGGCATGATCGCAAGAGCGCGGTCAATTGCCTCCTCCATCAATTGCTTGTCTGCAACAGATGGCTTTCCCAACACATAATTCAAAACCATGGTCTTATGGCCTGGATGACCAATACCAATTCGGAGTCGATGAAAATCTCGACTACCCAAGTGAGCGATCACATCTCTTAACCCATTGTGACCCCCATGTCCACCACCAGTTTTAAGCTTCACTCGACCTGCTTCAAGGTCAAGCTCATCATGCGCAACCAAGACTTCTTCAGGCAAAATACGATGAAATTGACAGACGGCCTGCACAGACAGGCCGTTAAGATTCATAAAAGCCAACGGCAACAGCCCTTTACAGGACTGTTCTTGAACAGTAAAAGAGGCTATTTCCCCATGGCTTTTTTTATCAACTGCAAACGAAGCGTTCACACTGGCTACCAAGGCTTTCAGAAACCAAGCCCCGACATTATGACGCGTGGCGGCGTAGTCAGCACCAGGATTACGTAACCCAACAATCAATTTAATGGCCATGGGTAGCACTCCATTTATGGCCGACACTGGCCGCCTAATATTACTCTTCGGATTTTTCCTGATGATCCACAACAGGGGCAACCTCGGCATCTAGATCTTCAGCAGCAGCTTCTAGAGAAGCTTCCTCTGCGGCGGCCTCTTCTGCAGCTTCTGCTGCTTCATCTATTGCCGTCGCTCGATTTACGTGGATACTGACGACAGGATGATCATGCCCGGGAATTGTTAAATCCGTTGCCAAATGAACCCCCTTTGGCAATTTCAAATCAGATAGGTGTAATACATCATCGATAACCATGTTCTCCACAGAGACTTCAATGAACTCCGGTAAATATTGCGCTTGGCATCGTACTTCAACATGAACCATTGTATGATTAACCATCCCACCTTCTTTCACGCCAGGCGCTATGTCTTCACCAACAAAATGCAAAGGAACCATTTTTACCAACACGTCTTTTGCAGCAACGCGTTGCAAATCCATATGTAAAATGATGGGTTTGTACGGATGACGCTGTAAGTCTTTCAAAATAACCCGTTCCACTTTTCCAGCCACACTTAGATCAAACACACTGGAGTAAATGCTTTCCATTTCCAATGCCTTTAATACCTTATTGTGCAACAAATGCAATGACTTGGGTTTTTTATCTCCACCATACAACACAGCGGGGACTTTGTTTTCAAGCCGACGTAGGCGGCGGCTCGCACCTTTCCCTATATCGGTTCTTACTTCCGCTTCTAACATGATCGATGACATCTGTTGATCTCCTAAAATAAAATAAACTGCCCTGAGATCTAAAAGATCTCAGTGTCTTGCGACCAGACTCGGGCTTAAAATACCCGTGCAGGGAGGCACATTGTACAATAAATAAAATTCAACTTGAAGTCACCGCAGATATTTATTAAACTATGCCCCTTTAGTTGAACCTAGAACCAGAGACTTTTTACACTGCATGTGGTATAAAAGGCCTCTTTAGCAGGCACGTTGGAGAATTATTATGTATGCGGTCATTAAAACAGGCGGTAAGCAATACCGTGTTGAAGCAGGCGATGTCCTGAAATTAGAGCAGCTTACGGCAGAAGTAGGTAGTTCTTATGATTTCACTGATGTCTTAATGGTAGCCGATGGCGAGTCCATCACCTGCGGATCACCTAAGGTGGCTGGTGCTGTAGTGACTGCAATCATTCTTGAGCATGCTCGACACAAAAAAATTAAAATCATCAAGTTCCGACGTCGCAAGCACCATATGAAACAAATGGGACACCGACAAAATTATACGCAAGTTAAAATTACCGCAATTAGTCAGTAAGAGGATTTAGAAATGGCTCACAAAAAAGCAGGCGGCAGTACACGTAATGGTCGCGACTCGAACCCAAAGTATCTTGGTGTAAAACGATATGGTGGCCAACTGGTCAATGCAGGTGAAATTTTGGTGCGCCAACGTGGCACCAAGTTCCATCCAGGAGAAGGGGTCGGTTTAGGCCGAGATCATACCCTGTTTGCACTGATTTCTGGTTGTGTGCGATTTATCACCAAAGGTGCGGCCCAACGACAATTCGTAGTCATCGATCCCCTTTTTGTAGCACAGCAAGACGCTTAGTGCAGTGATCGATACACCGATTCGCCGCTCGGATACCGCATAAACAGACCAACACAAGGTTGTATGAAATTTGTTGACGAAGCAATTATCAAACTAGAAGCCGGCAATGGCGGGCGAGGTTGTCTTAGTTTTCGTCGAGAAAAATTCATCCCCATGGGTGGTCCTGATGGCGGCGATGGCGGCGATGGCGGCAGTATCCTTCTTATTGCAGACAAGGATCTAAATACCCTGGTTGATTTTCGTTTTCAACGTCACTACAAAGCTCAAAATGGCCAGGCTGGCATGGGCGCTAATTGTAGTGGTAAAAAAGGCGAGGATTTACTGATCCATGTTCCTGTGGGAACCCTTGTTTACGACCTAGACACCGAAGAACTCTTAGGGGATATCAAACAAGCAGGAGAGACCCTCTTGGTTGCTCAAGGGGGATTTCATGGCCTCGGAAATACCCGATACAAAAGCAGCGTTAACCGTTCGCCACGCCAAACTTCTCCTGGCACACCAGGCGACGTACGCCAAGTTCGTCTTGAATTACGTGTATTAGCTGATGTTGGACTGCTTGGGCTACCGAATGCGGGGAAATCAACACTCATTCGTGCCGTATCCAGTGCCAAACCCAAAGTTGCTGATTACCCTTTCACAACCTTACATCCAAACCTTGGTGTCGTTAGTGTTGCCGCCCACAAAAGTTTTGTAATGGCTGACATTCCAGGACTTATCGAAGGCGCCTCTACAGGAGCAGGCCTTGGTCTACGATTTCTCAAACACCTTTCTCGTACCTGTGTGCTACTTCATGTCATTGATGTCGCCCCATTAGATGGCAGTTGCCCCATTGCCAACGCCAAAGCCATTCTTCATGAGTTAGAATCCTATAATCCTGACTTGCTCAATAAGCCTAGATGGCTTGTTTTAAACAAAATTGATATGTTGCCCGATCTCTCAGAACGCGAAGCCGTCATCCAAAGCATTCAAGCAGGCTTACAATGGACTGACCGTTGTTTTGAAATATCCGCCATTAGGGCTGAAGGCACGCAACCCTTGTGTTATGCCCTGATGCA
>CAMBHM010000055.1 GCA_945867185.1 Legionella genomosp. 1 | reverse complement strand
TCACTTGTTGGCCACAAACCCCTTGTTTATGAAAAAAATCACTTACTCGTTATCCGGGTTGAAGCACTTCCCCCTTCCACATGAAATTATTATTCCTGAGAAAGAAGGAATTTCGAAAGACAAACATACGAGATATGTGGTGGTGATTTTAAAAGAACAACACCCTGTGAGTGATCAAATTCTCGCGGAATTCAAAACAAGCATTAGAACACCGCATCAAATGACAGTCCAATTGGGCGGAGAGGCCATTTTTATTGAGGCCGTCAACAAGCAAACACAAGAAGATCTATTTAAAGCGGATTTCATCGCAACCCCTGTGGCCATTATCACTATGGTTTTGGTATTTGGATCTCTTATTGCGGCTATTCTTCCCATTTTCCTAGGCGGGGGATGTGCACTCATTATCCTGACCTCTCTTTTTTTCATAGGACACGCCTTCACACTCTCTATTTTCACCCTCAACATCGCCCTTCTACTAGGTCTTTGTTTAAGCCTTGACTATGCACTCTTCGTCATTTGTCGCTTCCGTGATGAGTTAGCGCTCGGAAAGCCCATTCAAGAGGCCATAGCCGAAACCGAAGCCACGGCCGGCAAAGCTATATTTTTCAGTGGACTCGCCGTGTTCGTAAGCTTAAGCGCCCTTTTATTCTTCCCTATTAATATTCTTTTTTCTGTCGCCGTAGGTGGATTAGCAGCTGTATTCGTTGCAGTATTAACCGCCATTGTACTACTACCCGCCTTGTTATCCGTGCTGAATACCAAAATCAATTTACTGCCCGTTCGATTGAGAAGACAGAGCACCCTGCTCTCTCCAAAAAACAGCATTTGGCATGCCATTGCAGAACGGGTTGTGCATCATCCTTGGCTGTTTTTTATCCCCATCCTCCTGTTCTTGATCTTACTTGGATGTCCGCTTACTACAGCACAGTACGGGATCTCCGATTTTCGTATTTTCCCTGAGCATTCCAGCAACAGGGCTTTTTTTGATAACTATGCCGAACAATATGACGAACGAGAGTTGTCACCTATTTCTATTTTGGTACAGACCTCCAACAGCAACATCCTCTCCACTAAAAATTTGTCCCATATCATTCGATTAGCCAAACAATTAAAAAACAATCCACCTATTTTAGAAGTGAATGGGATTGTGCCTTTTAACCCGAAAATACCCAAAGCGCAACTGATAGCGCTATACCAAATGCCTAAAAAACAAAGGACGCCAGAACTAAAAACCTTACTAGCGACGACAACAGGCAAACACTTCACCGTGCTATCTGTTGTTGGAAAGAATGAACTCAATTCTCCAAAAACAGAACAACTTGTTAGATCGCTTGGGGAAAGAACACACTACCACGGGCTTACACTTAGCCTAACAGGTACGCCTGTCAACAATATGGATGTCCTACACAGCATCGCACACACCCTGCCCTATGCCATGCTCTGGATCATGATCATGACTTACCTCATTCTACTGGTATTGCTACGTTCATTGATTTTACCCTTAAAAGCCATCATCATGACGCTGCTCAGCCTTTCTGCTTGCTATGGAGCCCTCGTTCTCGTCTTCCAAGAGGGCTATTTACACCATATCTTAAATTTTGAAACCCAAGGCATGCTCGATATCAGTCTGCTCGTCATCATTTTCTGCGCCTTGTTTGGGTTTTCTATGGACTATGAAGTATTTTTATTAACACGGATCAAAGAGTCCTATGATCTCACCAAGGACAACAAACAAAGCATCGTCTTCGGCATTGAAAAAAGCAGCCGGATCATCACCAGTGCCGCACTCATTGTGATCTTCATCTGCTCCTCCTTCTTAATTGCCGATGTCCTGATGGTAAAAGCCTTCGGCCTTGGCATTGCTGTTGCCATCTTCGTCGATGCCTTTCTCATTCGAACTTTTTTAGTCCCTGCAACCATGACCTTGCTGAATGAATGGAACTGGTATTTACCAAAGTGGTTGGATAGGTTGTTACCTAAGATTTGATAAACAATACGATTTTTTTAAATGAGCCATACTCAGCGTATATGAGTTAAATACAGGCCTTGATCGCCTTAAAAAGGTTAGATCTTCCTCCTCTTTTTGAATGCACCTTGCACCTTTCCTCATTTTGACGTAAATTTTATTTTTTTAACCAAAGTGAGAGTCAATCATGAGCAAAAGCATGGATACCAAGAAAGATAGTAAAAAGAAGGCCCTCAAAACACCCAGTGAAAAAAGGGCCGCTAAGCGGGCGAAAAAGAAGGACCATGGTCTGTAACAGATCTTAGCAGCAGCTCTCTCTAAGTTTGTCCCACGAAAACAAACAAGATCAAGAATTTATCGATCCTGCTTTGGACAAACTGAGAGAGATAGTAACCTACATCGCTTCAAACACTGCAGCAGCCCCCATTCCCGTTCCAATACACATACTCACCATCCCATATCGGCCCTTCATTCGACGTAACCCATGCAACAACGTGGCGGTTCGAATGGTCCCCGTTGCACCCAATGGATGTCCCAATGCGATAGCCCCTCCTAATGGGTTTACTTTATCCTTGGGTAATTGAAGCGTATTGATAACCGCTAACGCTTGAGCAGCAAAAGCCTCGTTCAACTCAATCCAATCCAGTTGATCTAAGCTAATCCCTGCTTTTTCTAAGGCCAATGGGATCGCATGAACCGGCCCAATCCCCATGATTTCTGGCGGCACACCCACCACGATATAGCTTAATAATCGACCAATCGGCTGTAATTGATACCGTTTTAAAGCCTCTTCATCAGCGAGCAACGCAATCCCTGCGCCATCGCTCATTTGTGAACTGTTCCCAGCCGTCACAGTCCCTGTTCTCGAAAAGACAGGCCTTAACCTTGATATAGCCTCAAAAGAAGTGTCTGCTCTTGGACCTTCATCCTGAACAATCTCACAAGACTCCACTATTACTTCACCACGCTTTAAATCAGCACGCTTGTAAAGTGTCTGCATCGGTGTGATTTCTGCTCTAAACTCTCCGCGTTCCTGCGCACGCACTGCCCGTTGATGACTTTCTTCTGCAAATCTATCTTGCGCCTCGCGTGAAATGGCCCAACGGTCAGCCACCAACTCTGCTGTAATACCCATGCCATAAGCGATGGATTGATAATCCTTCATCATGATCTTAGGGTTCACCGTCTGTTTATTCCCTCCCAAGGGCACCATAGACATGCTCTCGACCCCACCCGCCAAAGCAAGTCCACCAATAGGTAATGAACGAGCGGCTGTTGCAATACTCTGTAAACCGGACGCACAGAATCGATTGATTGTCATTGCGGGCACTGATACAGGCAAATCAGCAAGCAAAGACGCGATCCGTGCAATATTCATGCCCTGCTCTGCTTCAGGCATAGCGCAACCAATGACAACATCCGTGATGGCTTGCCAATCCAGCCCAAGATGGCGTTGTTTCAAACTAGCAATCGCATGTGCCAATAGATCATCAGGTGGTGTGTGTCGAAATACCCCACGTGGTGCTTTCCCAACTGGAGTGCGTATGATATCCACTATATAAGTCATGATACTAATTCCTTAATGGTTTTCCTGTAGTCAATACATGCGAGATGCGTGCTTGGGTCAAGGGCAACGCCGCCAACCGCATGAAGGCTTCACGTTCCAAACGAAGGATCCATGATTCATCCACCCATTCTCCTGCACTAACATCCCCTCCACACACCAGCGAAGCTACCTCGGTCGTAATGAGATAATCGTGCGGCGATAAGAATCCCCCTTCTAAGCCGTTTAGCAAGAACGCCTGTAATCTCGCCGTTCCTTCTCGTCCTGCTACCGGAAATAGGGCAGGAATGGGCGGAGCATAATTTTGATCTTGCATCGCACGAATCGTAGCCACTGCAGCAAACAATACCTCATTTGGGTGCATCACCCAGCTGTCTTTTTCTTCTAAGTAGCCGATCTCTAAGGCATTCGGTGCTGACGTTCCCACCACGGCCTTCGCAATTTGCTCAACATATTGACGGACATACGGAAATAGATCACCGCCCGCTGCCTTCTTGGCCGCACGCATTGCCATTTCTTTACAACCACCCCCCCCTGGAATAAGGCCCACCCCTACTTCAACCAATCCAGGATACGATTCAAAGGCAGCAACGACTCTGGCTGAATGCAGGATCAACTCAGCCCCACCCCCCAACGCCCGTCCTCGTAATGCTGAAACAACAGGAATCTTACAGTATTTGATTCGCATCACGGCCCGTTGAAAATCACTTAACAGTCTCTCAACCATACCGAATTGTCCTGCTTGGATAGCTGCTCCTATTGCACGTAAATCAGCCCCTGCACTGAAATTAGTTGGATCTTGTTGGTGAATGATCACGCCAAGACAAGTCGATTCAGCTTTACTCAATGCTTCATGGATCCCCGCAACGACCGCTTCCCCAATACAGTTGGCTTTGCTCTTAAAGCGAAGTACCCCAACGTCCTCTTCCAACAACGACAACACCACGCCTTCATTTTCAAATAGAACGGGCAGACGGACCTCGGATTCCGTTCCCACACACTCTTTAAAAATTTGACGACGATATACAGGCAGATCACTACGGCCTTCGTACTGTCTAGAAACAGGCGCATAAGCTCCCTCTTCTTTATAAAAGGCGTCCAAATCAGGCAACCAAGTCGGAAGTGGTGCAGTAGTAAGCGTTGATCCCTCTAAGATCGCTCGAACAAGATAGGCCGTTACGGCTTGTAATCCACCGGCTTGCCAGGTTTCAAACGGCCCTTGCTGCCACCCGAATCCCCATCGCATTGCAAGATCGCAATCACGTACTGTGTTTGCAATGCCTTCTAAATGAAAAGCACAATAATGAAATAAATCCCGACAACATGCGGCTAAAAATTGGGCCTGTGGGAGCTCGGATTGGAATAACGCCTGCATGCGATCTGCTTTTGATGGCAACAATAATAGGGCTTTTACCTCAGGATGAACCGTTTTATCTGCTACTCGATACTGTTTTGTATTCAAATCATAGACTTCAATGATCGCCCCCCGCTTACGATACACCCCTTGAGCTGTTTTCTGTCCGAGATCTCCGTTCTGAATCATCCCGAGTAACCAATCCGGTAACTGATAATACGGATGCCACGGATCGTCTTTTAAATGGACTTGCATGGTTTCAACGACATGGTGCAACGTATCTAACCCGACGACATCCATGGTACGAAAAGTCGCTGATTTAGGGCGTCCTAATAGCGATCCGGTGAGGGCATCTACTTCATCCAACCCCAAGCCCATTTTCTCTGCGTGATACATCGTTGCCAATAAAGAAAACACCCCAATGCGATTAGCAATAAAATTAGGCGTGTCTTTGGCATGCACCACCCCTTTTCCCAAATAACTGGTTAACCAATTATCTAAAGCAACCACTAACCAAGGGGCTGTACTGTCGGCTGGAATCAACTCCGCAAGATGCATGTATCGCGGCGGATTAAAAAAATGCACCCCACAAAATCGATACTGATGCGATCTGGGCAGGACACTGGCCAACGTATTGATGCTCAAACCAGACGTGTTACTGACTAACACCGAAGCTGGTGTTAAAAAGGGAGTAATCCGTTTATACAGTGCCTCTTTCCAGTCCAAGCGCTCTGCAATGGCTTCAATAATGAGATCACACTGACTCAACGCCTCTAAATCTTCTTCATAATTTTGTGCTTTTAGTAAGCTTGCTGCTTGAACAGTCCCTAAGGGGCTTGGTTTCAAGGATTTTAGATGTGCAATGGCTTTATCCGAGATGGCGTTTGGCTTCCCCTCCTTGGGTGCTAGATCAAATAACAACGTCTCCATGCCTGCATTGACGCACTGGGCTGCAATCTGTGCACCCATCACGCCCGCACCCAATACTGCTACTTTTCTAATCAACAACCGCTCCGGCCTCATCCTGCTCCCCTCGTTTTGATCTTAAAAGCCTAAGATGATACTCTCCCCTTACCGTCAGGAGTATCCCATGTCCCCAAATGAACTAAACGCCCTTCCAAACGTCTATCGCATTGAGAATTGTCCAGTGCCTGCCTTACAAGCACGCGCCTTTGAGTTGACCCATGCCGTCTATCCGCACGATGAACTATATGGCGCCTACTGCACCTTAGAAACGCATATTGACAGTCCGGCAGACATGGTATTTGATTATTTGGCCAATGGCTATAACCTCGCTGAGTGGACTTATAGTTTACGCGAATTTAAACCAACAACAGTCCCCGATCAACTGGTCGCGACCGATATGGTTGGGAGCGACACTTTCATTTATTGTAAAACATTGACCAACAAAGCTGCGATGACGGTGGATTACCATTGTGCCTGGGATCAAGGAGAAGACTTATGGATGATCTATTTAATGCGGATTATCCCAGCCCCATTGGTTTTGAAAAAACCAGGTTGCGTTGTGATCTGGACCAATTGTCGCCACCCTTATTACGATGCAAATCCCTATCCAGACAAAGCTCCTCCCAGTCGTCACACTTGGGTTGGCGATTTGTGGCCTTTTTTTTACGCGGGTCACTACCTGGAACTACAAAATTTAAAGCATATTCTTGAGGCCCGATATCCAGAAGAGCGCCTCTAATGCAACCCATTAGCCTCGTCCAAACCACTGGGTACCTACCGGGACAGCCCGTCCCACTCTCTTTTTATCAAGCGTCCTGCGAAACCCAAGCAGGATTCTTGCAAGGTGGACCCTATCGTCATCACCTTCCAAGGGGTGAAAGTGCTGCCGACATGATAGTGCATGCTGCAACCCAACTGATACATGCCCTTAGCCTTTCCCCTGCTACAGAGATCGATATCATTCTCACCAATGTCTCATGCCCTGATCAACCCTTTAATGGCTGCGGAGTAGAAGTGAGCCACCGTTTGGGCACCAAGGCCTTGTGGGTGTTCGATCTGCATAACACCGGCTGCGTGTCTTTTCTAATGATGATAGCGCTTGCACGATCGTTAATGAGCAGTACGCCAGCCAACACAGCGCTCATCTGCTGTGCCCAAACCACTGCCGGCCGTGTATTTTCCGATCCACAGTTGCAACTGCGCCCCGAGTCGTGTGTACCAGGGGATGGGTGTGGCGTGGGGTATCTCATAGCAAACAACGACTCCCCTGTAGTAGGCTTTTCGCATCAGATTTATAGCGAGTACGCAAGCGACATGGTGGTCACTCGAGAGGAAGACAAAGATTGGTGGGAACCTGGACTGTCTGCCGTTCGCCCTGATTTTTCAGAAGAGAAAATACCTAAAATCATGTTACGAGCTAATAAAATTGTACCAAAAATCATCAAAGAAGCCTGTCTTGATGCGAACCTCCCTTACACCGCTTTAAATGCCCTCATCACCAATCAACCCAACCGCATATTTTTACGCAATTGGCGAGAAGCCTTAGAACTCCCTGAATCCGCTCATATTGAAACATTCGATACCTGTGGCAATTTATTTGGAGCGGCCATGCCGCTTTCTTTTTCACAAGGCGTTGCAGAAGGCCGAATCAAGAAAGGCGATTATGTGGCATTAGGTGGCTTCTCTCACGCAGGCGATTTTGCAGCAGCAGCTATTGTGCATTGGCAAGCATCCTCTACATGAAATTGGTCGATGCCTTAACGCTCACTCTAAAAGAACTAGGAGTGACAACCATATTCGGGATCAGTGGCGCCAACATTGAGCACTTTCACGATGCTATCTATCGACTAGGGGGCAATACCCTTCGCTCCGTCCTGACTAAAAATGACGCCTCTGCCGCCTACATGGCTGATGGATTTGCCAGGGCTCACCATACCGTTGGTGTTTGTTGTTCGACCTCAGGGGGCGGCATGACCAATCTCGCTGTTGGGATTGCAGAGTCTTATGCCGATGAAATTCCAGTCCTTGCTATCATCGGCCAATGCCCAACCGACAGGGAAGGCCAAGGCAGTTTTCAAGATTCCTCTGGCAAAAACAACACGATCAATGCGTTACATTTTTGGAAAACCATTACCAAATACACGGCCAAAATAGATCGAGCGGAGGCTTTCTGGCCGGCTCTGACAGAAGCCTTCCGAGCTCTATTCACCAGATCATATGGACCTGTGGCCTTGTTGATTCCAAGAAATCTCTATGAATGTGAGGTGCCACCTAAGCCTGATAAAACATTCCGCCGCTTGTCCGCAGGATCCCTCTCAGACAAACCACGCAAGATCGATCTTCAACAAGCCCTTACGCGACTCTTCAATGCATTAAAATCCAGCAAACACCCCCTTTTAATTGTAGGCCGAGGTACATACACGGCGCGATCAGCACTACAAATATTCGTAAACAAGACGCATCTCCCTGTCGCCACAACCATACATGATGTGAATGCCTTCCCCAATGATGATCCGAACTACCTAGGGATGATGGGCATTGCAGGCCATCAGGCTGTGCATGACTATATAATCAATGAAGTCGATCTACTCATCGCCGTTGGCGATGTTTTTTCTTCGCTAGCAACGGTTCCTTCTACAACACGTCTCTTGAAAACCATTTATATTGGGGAGAATGCCAACAAAGCGGTGGCAGCAAGATCTATCGATCTGCTGATTGAATGTGAGATCGCTCCTTTCTTTGAATACTTCACAGCTCATTATGAGCCATCAGCAGTTCTTGCTCCCCGCAAGCGAGAACGCCAGCATGAGCACGTCTGCTCCAGAGTACTATCGACTTCCCTAGCACTCTCTGAGATACAACCCTACCTATCACGCATCCAAACCCTGTTCTTTGACGCAGGGAATTGCGTGATTTCAGCCCT
>CAMBHM010000054.1 GCA_945867185.1 Legionella genomosp. 1 | reverse complement strand
AAATATCCGATATTTGTCATGTGTCTGAGGATAGAGTGATAGCGCTTGTTGAACATGGGTTGTTGCCATTAGAAGCGCCTCTTCGGCGACGGAGCGCATTAGATGCCAACATGGTCAGCCGGATTCAAACGGCTTGTCGATTGCAAGATGATTTAGATCTCAATGTCTCTGGGGTCGTGTTGGTATTGGAATTGCTGGATGAATTAGAAAGAACGCGTAGCGCACTGCGGGTGTTGGAGCGTCATGTTCAGGACATTTGATATGTTTCTTTGATTGTATACTGCGCGCGCAGGTGACTGCAGTCTTTTTTTGTCCAGTTCAATACTATACTGATTCTCTGAGAGTCCAAGTTCTGATGGCCAGTGTGTTTGGTTGAGTAGTTTTAATCCAGACGAGCAATGGCGTTGTGAGCGCGCCCTTGGGGGCGGCACGACTATGAAGGGCAACGGTGAAGAGGTATTTTTTTCGTAAGCGCTGCAACGTAGACCAGACCGTGTTTGGATTTTTTTCAGAATCTTTTAAGATCAGTTGATTCGTTTGAAACAGCACAGTCACAGATTGTCCTTGTAGCGACTGTTTGAGGGCTGATTCTAATTGTCGCCATTTGGCAAAGCGGACCTGTTGTTTGTCCTGTTCACTGGGTTGTTGTTGAAAAGCTACGCGTGGGTTGGGTCTCTCGGTGTGTGCGGAGGAGGTATTGTCTGGTTTTTGTTGAAGGAAAAAATCACACAAGTTGTCAACCAGGGATCGATAACGACCTGAGACGGCCGATTTGGTGTCTTTGGTTTTATTGATATAAATGGCAAAGGCCAACGTGTGGGAATTGGCAGTATATAGATAACCAGACAAGCTCATGATCCCTGTCATGGTGCCTGTTTTCGCTCGTAATAATCCTTGTTGAGTAGGTTTACGGAAGCGTTTTTGCAAGGTACCGTCTTGACCCGCGATGGGCAATGCCGCGATATACTCATAGGAAAGCGGGAATCTATCATGTAAAAATTTTAATAAATCAACTGTTTGTTGAGGGGTTAATAAATCATTTCTAGATAATCCTGAGCCATCAATCAATACGGCACTTTGAAGATTTATTTCTGTTTGCTGTTGTAAAAATTGTTTTACTATCGGTTGGGCTTGTTGCCAATTTAAGGGAGAACCACTGAGGATCGTTGCTGTATGGAGAAAGAGACTATCAGCATATAAATTGTCTGAGGGTTTTAAGGTATCTGCCATGAGTTGTGCAATGGGTTTGGAGCGATGTGAGGATAGTAATAATGACGCATTGGGCGCTTGTCCTAGGAGGATCTGTCCTTCTAATTGTATGTTTAGTTGCGCCAAATGAGATCGGATAAGTGTTTGTGCATAGTACAATGGATGTCGAATAGCGATGCGTTCTTGAACGGCCCATTGTCCAACGGCTATACATCCGCTGACTGTCACCTGGTTTTTGTCATCCATATTAAAATCAAGTCCACATTTGGTTATGTGGGCTGTGGTTTTGACGTGATTGATGAGCGAGATGGGGGCGTCAGGATCTCCCAGTTCCAGCCAAGCCGGCTTGCCCACTTTAGAGGCGGGATTCACGGTGATGGTGATTCTATTTTCATCAAACATCACGGGCGAGACTGAAGCGCCATAGCTGTATTTGCCATCTGACGCCATGCGACCAGGGGGGGTGGACGCTATCTGGTGCGTGTTGCTGACGAGTACAACATTGCCTTGGATCCGTCGGATCCCCCATTGAGGTAGTGCAACGAGTAAGTGATCTAAATCGGTTTTGGAAAAAGAAGGATCACCTGGTAATTGAAGATACAGTGATCCTTTTAAAGTCCCCTTGTCAACACGGGGTGCGTCCGTTGTTAGGTTACTCTTAAAGCGATAATCCGGTCCAAGTGCCAGTAAGGCGGCTGCGTCTGAAAATAGTTTCATGTTGCTAGCGGGTATAAACGATCGGGTTGGGTTTCGCTCGTACAAGGTTTCGTTGGTGTTTAAATCGACAACGACAACCCCAAGATTGATGTTGGGATCAACTTGGTTGATCAAGGCATCCACCTCAGGCTGCAGATGAGTTGCAAGGGCTAATGGGGCGAATAGAAAAAGGCCCAGTCTGAATAAAATCCGTGTCATGAATAGCCCCTTTCGGCATGGATAGCAGAGGCTAGATGATAGCGCAAGCCTGTATGTTTTAGGAAGTCCCTCGAGATTTCTCCAGGCAGCATTTAGACTCATCACATAGCTCTTCGGGTGAAAAGAACAAAGCGATTTCTCGTTGTGCTTCAGTCGAATTATCCGAGCAATGGATGGTGTTCCATTTAGAATCAACTCCGAATAATTGCCGGATGGTGCCTGCTTTGGCTTCTCTGGGGTTTGTAGCACCTTTTAGTCTCAATAATTGATCAATGATCTGAAGGCCTTCTAAAACTATCAAAATCACAGGCCCTGAGCTCATTAAGTCAAGTACTTCACAACGAAAGGACTGCTTTTCCAGCGCGGGATATAATGTTTTCACTTCTGTTAAAGATAATGTTTTGATCTTAATGGCCTTCAGTGAAAATCCGTGGTGCTCAAATTGAGTGATCACAGCGCCAATATTGCCTCGCAAGGCAACATCTGGCTTTAAAATAACAAATCCTTGCTGGACTTCATCTATCGCACTTATCATTTTTTTAACAGCAGGCGGTTTGAAAAAGGGCAAGACTTCAATGCCTGCCTGTTCTTCAGGTCGTAAAAGACGAAATCTAGAAGTGGAAAAAGAAAAGTCGTCTCTTCGGAAAGAAGTCCGAACGATGTTAACCTGTTTTTCAAATCTTGAAGCAGAAAGATATCGTCGACAATTATCGAGCCGCACTCGAAACATAGTCGCAAATTGTGCCATGGTAGCAGCATCATTGCCGATCATGATTTGCCATTTGGCCCAAAATGCTAGATGGAACTCAACCACGAATTTATATAAATAAAAACGGGCTTCAATGGGCTCGCTGATACTTTGTTGAAAATAACACTCTAATAAATACTTATCTTGCTTTGTATTAAAACAAGCCTCCACGGATAATTTCGATAAATCAAACATTGGATCATGATTGCCTGCATTTTCCCAATCTGAAATGACAACAGCAAGATCGCAAACTCGGTACAGCATGTTATAAGGAGAGAGATCATTATTACAGGGTAACTTTTGCACACATGTTTTTTCTAATAAATCGTGAATTCGATGAAAAACAACCGTTAATCTATCGATATCCTCAGGAAGAGGCTCCCCTTTTTCTTTCAATTCGAAGATGATTTTTTCAAGGTCTTCCACTGGCGAATGATCATTATCAAATGGGGACGCTTGATGCAGCGTCTTTATGGCATGGACCACCGATCTCAACAATGCAGGGTTAGCTAATAACTCGGGCTTCACTAGGGTGTAATCGCTTAAAAACGGAACCAAATAGGTACCCGTTTCTGGGTTATAATAACGAACGCGAGGATATAAATTTAATTCAGCAGCTTTTTCTAAATTTCGAACTTCTTGAGGTGAATGGATCCGATATTTTGAATTAGACTGCCTTAAGATCCGTAAAAAATAGCTCTCCCCAGCATGACTGATTTGAAACGTGATGTTTGTCATGGAGGACAAAGATTTAAGTTCACACGCATCAATATCTAAAGATCCCCAAACGGTTGATTTTAGCTCATTTAGAATCCTAAAATATTTTAATCGATTAAAGAAAAGGGCATTGTCCCTTTGTTGATGAAGCAAAGACGTTTCGTCGGCACGAACTATGGCAGCTAAAGCGGCTGCCGAGGTTTTTAAGGTTTCATTAATAATCAGATAGTCGTAGCCTATATAACTGGCTTTTTCAAGCATGGCCATGGAATATTCATATCGTTTTTGATGCTCAGAGGCTTCATCACCTCGGGCAGTTAATCGCATCATAATGTTGGTCATGGCCGGTGGGCAAACAAAAATTGATTTTACATTGGATAATTTCGTACGCACTTGAGCCAATGCCTCGGGTGTGAAATCAGCAATGAGTGATTGTCCACGGTTCAGCTTGTCGAGGACTTCTGGCGCAGGAATGCCATAGTGATGACCAAATCCTTCGATATGCTCAAGAAACGGCGTTGAAGACAACATGGCCTGAAAGGCTTCGTGACTTATAAAACGATAATCCACGCCATCTCGCTCTGTTTCACGTCTTGGTCGTGTAGAGTAAGGCACCAGTACTTCGAGAGGATGCTCCTCTAAAAATTGTTTTATGATACTGCTTTTTCCAACACCTGATGGACCGGAAATCACAAACAAAGTTCCAGGAGTCTCTCGTTTGACACTTGTAGCATCAAACGAGGGGCTTATCCAACAGGGACTATCGCGATGGGTGAGCGGTAGGTGTAAACGTTCTGCAATGTAATCAAGGGCTGGGATTAGATCGAGATCAAACACCTCTTTTTCGTTGCGAATCACCACGTCAGCAGCTGCTTTTCCTGTTGTCATGGCTTGAATCTGAAGCGTTCGCAGGGACATTTCATAGTTCATGAGAATTTCATGGGTTTGTTCTGGATTACGCTTTAACAAACGAATAAGGCACAAATCTAGATCAGTTTGAATGAATAATTTGATATCTAGGAGAGGTAATAAGGTGGAATTGTATAAAGAACTACCTTCCACAATGATGATCTGTGAACGGTCCTCTCCCTCTTTTAAAGATTGAAGTGTTGAGTGCAAGGACACATCCAAGATCTCTAATTTTTCCCGTGATTGAATCGTCTTGGGTGAGAAGACCATACATCGAGCGTCTCCATAATGTTCTTTGAGACGATGTGCGATGGTTGTTTTTCCGGAGCCTGGGGCACCACTGATTCCAATAATGATCATGACATAGTCCTATACTATTTTTTGACATAAAAAGGCGATTGGTTCTGGAAGATGGAGTTGACTCCATGACTCTTTTTCGAAACAAAATTTTGGCGTGGATAGTTTTTTACGAAGTGCTTTGATCTGCTCTTGAACCACAGCAAAAGCCCCTGGATCCTGCCAAAGCATGGACATTAGTCGGGCCACTTGAGTTGCATCTTCTGGCATCGCCCCCATTCGTGTTAATTCAGCAAAAGACAATCGAAAAGCGGGGTGCGAGATCCCTGGTAAAGTATCAAAATAACTCGCCATGATGCCAACTTTTGTTAATTGTTGGGCAAAGGCGTCTGCACGTTCTTGTTGTGGAGGATACATCCAGATCTGATGGGCGCCCGTAAATCCTCGTTCTTTTTCAGCAACACAAAAACCCATAGCATCTAAAGCCTCACCAAAATGCTTTCCATTGAGAATCACCTGGTTAGCATAGTTTGCTCCACCACACCATTTCATTTCAAGTAAGGTGATGGCAAGCGACAAGGCGCTACTGGGGTGATGGTGGCTAACAAAGTGTTCAGATTGATGCTGTATTTTAAGAGCGATAGTTTGATCATTTGTTGCTAAAAACCCTTTATGTGGGCCCGGTAAGGTCTTATGCGTTGATCCTCCAAAGCAATGTGCTCCTTGTAAAAGTGGATTGAAAAGAGCGCCTCCTAAAATTAATCCATTGATATGACTAGAGTCATAATGTAGCAGGGTGTTTGGAGAATAGGCATCAATAAGTTGACGAATGGGTTTCGGATCAAGAGGAAATAAAAAGGTTGCTTGATCAAGATAGATGAGGGTTGGTTTATCGTACTGGATCATCTGCTTTAATTGATCATAATCAATATCGTGTCCATTAACAAAAGGGATTTCTTTTTGGACCAGGGCAAGCCGTTCCGTCATTGCTTTTGTGCTGGCATGTCCCCCATGGGCTAATGGAATGCTGAAGATCATATTTCCAGGAGCTGTCAAGGCCGTTAAAGCAATCAACATACAATTCATGCCTGAAATAGCACGCGTATTCACATAGCGTGCTTGAGCCAACTCTGACAATAAGGGTGTTAATAGGCCTTCTTCAAGCTCCAGTTGCAGCTCTCCACTGGGAAAATACCATTTTCCGAAACGACGAAAATCGTCTAAAAAGTACCTTGAATGTGTATCTAATAAAAAAGGAAGCTTTGCAAGCGGTGAGAGCGTGTTCTCACTTGCGATCAGATGAAGTCTTGATTGAGCCAATGCCTCATGTACCGAGATCAGCTCGAGCAAGGCAGAAAAACTTGAATTTTTATCATTAAAATCAATTAAATGATGCGTCATCAGACAATCCTATATCCCGATTTCTTCGGATAAACCGAGATAAAAATTAGTGGAGATACTAGCGGCTTTCATAGCACCATTATTAAAAAAGGCATGACTTTCCTCATCGATTAAAAGAGGGAGTAGTAGCGCTCGAAACACATCACCATGATCTTCATCCATCACCGTATGCAGCTCAAAAAAATACAAATCATCTTTTGAAAATTCTCCCCGAGCTTTCAATTGATTATACAAAAACACGAACCATGCACTGGAAGCACCCTCCATGGCTGTCATCGCACCCAAGATCTCAATCAAGGAAGAGTGTGTGAACATTTGATTAAAATTTGACAGCATGACTTTGGTATGAGCAGATTGTGGCGCCAGTCCATAGGACAAGCCTTCCACAAACGTTTTGAGTAACTGAGGATGCGTGCTGCTTTTATCCTGAGCTTTTAAGTTGTCAAAGCCACCACATTCATCCACTAAATTTTCAATCACGGCAAATCGAATCGCATCATCGTTGGTCCGTATCAGAATGCCTGCTAAAAATCCTGGAAAAGCTTCGACCAAATAATAAATTTGAGAAAAAAGAGCATGCAGATCAGTTTTTTTCATGGTTGAAATGTTGTGTAATATCCTGGGAGATAAAAGTGCGTTTCTGGTTTTATTCACAACGGTTTCAATAACCTGTTTTGAGTTAATCATGGTGATATCTCCTGTTAAAATCTTCAAGAAACGCACGAAGCGCTTGGGTGTGCAAATATTGAGGGCGTGGATCTGGAATGTGATCATTGACAATGATATTTCGAGACCAACTGAGTGTTCGTGATGATCGGCACATTAAAGTCGCCACCATTGCTTGTCCATCGTAAAGAATGCGATGTAAAACATGAGGTTGTAAGGTATAAGCTTCTCCTGCAGTTCGGTTCGAAATCTTTACGGGAGCCACGCGTGTTTTTCCTAGATAACGGGGCTCACTTTCTTTATTTTCATAAAGATATTCATCATAAAATTGAGCACTGGGAGACACGGAACTTTCCCAAACTTCACTCTGCAATGATCCATGAATCACCGTGGACGCCATATGCCAACAATGACTATGCAAGGTTTCATAAGCAACAGAACCTGGCATCCAGATGTGCAATCTAATGCAAAATGTCTCGTTTTCAGCCAAAAGTAATTTATAAAATCCATTGTTATGCAAGTATGACTGTGAGGCAATTTGCGCCAATAGATCATCATTGTTCAACAATTTTTTGATATACGCATGAACCCCTCGTGGTCCAAACTGACGTAAGATGAGAGCGATGTCTTGCATGATTTCTTGAGAAGGCCTGTCATGGATGAAACAAGCGTGAATAGAAGCAATCAGATCATGAGAAGTCCTGTTGAAGGAGAGAGATTGGTCGCTCTCTGACGTGTCTGTGTGAGTGTATAACATTATACCCCCTGAGCTAGACCATCTTTTGTATGTTCCATGTCCATGGAGATAGCTTCTCTTGCCTGAGGGACTGGTCGAAAAAATGTGAATGAGTCACCGCGCCTACATTCACTCACAACATGGTCACGAACCAATAAGGTTCGATCGGCAAACTGTAAATTTTTTGAATCATGACTGATGATGAATGTGATCCTACCTTGTTTAAAATCTAGATTGTTTAATCGCGGATTTATATGATTTACCATGGATTCTTCATCAATGGCACTGGTTGCCTCATCTAATAACAAAAGAGTATGGTTGTTTTTTAAAAAAACTCTCGCCAAATGAATTTTTTGACGCTCTCCACTGGATAATTGATCACGTCCATTATTGCATAGAATAGTATGTATTCCATGAGGCAGGGTGGATATTTTTTCATCTAGTCCCAGGTCGACGAGGGTTTGATGAACGGCTTGTTGGCTTACCGTTTCAGGCAACCCATATCGAAGTAAATCGTATAATGATCGATTAAATAGGTAAGTATCTGCAGCCACTGAGGTAATTTTCTCTCTGAGTTGCGTCGGGCTATATGCTGAAATAGAGTTCCCATTGATGAAAATTTCACCAGAAGTAGGGTTGATTATTTTTTCCAATAATTGAAACAACGTTGATTTACCAGATCCTGAACGGCCCGTTAAGGCAATACACTCCCCTTGATGGACTTTAAATGAAACATCTTTTAACACCATCAGGCCTTGCGGAGATTGATAAAATACATGTTTAAATTCAATGGAACGAACAACATCAAGCTCAATTTTTTTGATTTGATCCGTTTCAAGTGTTCGACGATAAATAGGCATCAACTGTTTGAGGTTGCTCTGTAACATATGAAAATTAGCGTAAGCAAAGCTCAAATATTTGGCCGCCGAATTGGTTGAATTGAACCCACTTAACAATAATAAAAATTTTCTATCATCTATTCGCCCTGAATTAAATAGTTCATATAAAACGTATAAAATTGGAAAAATAGACAAAATCTCTATGCCAAAATAAACTGAAAAAACATACCTATTTTTTGAGGTGATTGCGCAGTACTTCTCGTAAAAACTCTCTCCACAACGCTGGAGCTCTTCCTTAAAACTATTTTCAGATAATATAAGCTTATGCCCTCGTAACATATCATCTCGATGCGCATTAGCAAGAATGATAGATTGGCTT
>CAMBHM010000053.1 GCA_945867185.1 Legionella genomosp. 1 | reverse complement strand
CACGAATGTCGTACGCCCGAAACACACTCCTGTCGATTAACCGAGGGGTATAGATCATTTATTGTCTCCCTGAACTGCCAAAGCCACCTTCTCCTCGCTCCGTTGTTGTAAAGGAATCCACAACCGAAAAGGCCGCTTGGATCACTGGTACAAATACCAACTGCGCGATCCGTTCACCGGGTTGAATAGTAAAATGATCCGCCGTACGATTCCAACAAGATATTTTTAATTCGCCCTGATAATCCGAATCAATCAACCCCACCAAATTGCCCAATACAATCCCATGTTTATGACCCAGTCCTGATCGCGGCAACATCACTGCAGCCATCGTTGGATCGCCTATATACAACGCAATACCTGTAGGCAACAATACTGTCTCAAATGCTGCGATTTGCATTGGCTCGTCAATGCAAATGCGCAAATCAAGACCCGCTGATCCTGGCGTCGCATAAGTAGGCAAGGGAATAGTTGTCCCTAATCGTGGATCAAGTATTTTTAATTGAATCGTTTTTGTCATATAACTTCCCTATGGGGCGACAGGGTAAGGGTTGAAGCAATCATTGCAACCAACTCCCCGGCCAATCGCGTTTTATGAGTCACACCCAGTGCTATTTGCCCTGTTCGCGTTAAAACAGTCACTTCGTTCTCATCTACCTCAAATCCACGCCCTTCCCCCACCTCATTGGCAATCAGGATGTCCACCTGTTTTGCTTCTAATTTTTTTCTCGCATTCTGAATAAGATGTTCCGTTTCAGCTGCAAAACCAACCACTAACACGGCTCTTTTACTGGCTACAACGCTGGCCAGTATATCCGGATTACGCTTAAAAACAGGCGTCCAAGTAGTGTTTTTCTCTTTTTTTAACTTATGCGTGAGCGATTCCGACACCCCATAATCCGCAACCGCTGCCGCCCCAATAAAAATCATGCCAGGTTGTAACGCCTGCATCACAGCTGTCTGCATCTCTTCAGCAGAAACCACCCGATGCATCATCACGCCCAGGGGAGGGGACAACGAGGTAGGTCCACTGACCAGAATCACTTGCGCGCCCGCCATGACAGCGGCCTTCGCAAGAGCATACCCCATTTTTCCAGAACTCCGATTCGTTAGATAGCGAACAGGATCAATACATTCCTGGGTGGGGCCTGCAGTGATTAAAACACGTTGGTGATGAAGCAGCCCATGGCAATCCACAAGACGCAAGGCCTCAAGAATAGCATCCACCTCACTCATGCGCCCAAAGCCCTCATCACCACAGGCCTGAGATCCCTCATCTGGTCCTACAACCATCACCCCACGTGTCGCTAGCACCCCACAATTAGCACGTGTAGCAGGATGTGTCCACATGCGTTGATTCATGGCAGGGCATACGAGAACAGGGGCCTCTGTCGCCAGACACAGCGTTGTTAATAAATCATCCGCCATCCCATGCGCCAATTTTGCCAAACAATTGGCCGTGGCCGGTGCAATCACAATGAGATCAGCCCACTTGGCCAATTCAATATGCCCCATGGCACGTTCCGCTTCTGCATCAAACAAGTCCGTACGAACCGCACGTCCGCTCAAGGCTTGCAGAGTCATCGGCGTGATAAATGCCATGGCAGCAGAGGTCATCACCACTTGCACGGAGGCACCCAATCGGGTGAGCTCTCTCACTAAAAAAGCTGATTTATAAGCTGCGATACCGCCTGAGATCCCTAATACGATGTTTTTATTAAAAAAATCTTGCATGAGCATCATTGTCTAAAATAAACCAGGTCTGATTTCAACACATTCGTACAAAAAAAGAAACCCAAAGGCGCCACTCGGCGACTACCAATGTCCCGTTGCTTAACATCGGCGTGGTAGCGTTCAGGTGGCAGCCGGCGAGTCTCCTGTGTGACGTCGATTGTTCCTTTGTTCTTCAGCTCTTTTATCTAACTCCTCCCGCCTCTCTGAGCTGAGCACTTCTGTAAAAGAAAACCTGGGAGAGTAACAAGCACTCCCTATCCCCGAGACAGTTGATCCAGCGCGATCTCTCGGAGACAGTGGTGATGTCACTGACAAACGTAACCGCTCTAAAGCAGCGCTTTCAACGCTAGATCTTCGTGCCTCTCCAGATAACAGTTCTACCTTACCTGATGGTTTTTTACCATTCTGAGTAGGGTCGTATCTCAATAACTCTCGTTCTCCAAAAGCAGCCGTCGGCGGGTGTTTCCTGAAATAAATAGTCAAGAGACAACCAAAGGTGTGTTCATTTTTAATATCAACCGATACCGCACGACGCTTTTTAGTCCGTAAGCAATTTTTAATAATATCTTGAACTTCAATGCATTGACCACCAGCATCCACCAAACGATCCTTACTGCCGGATACGCCTGCCTCTGCACCTACAAAACGCCAACCAACTGGAAAAGATACGTACAACATACTCACCCTCCCCTATTTTATAAGAGACCTTTTGTGTATAATAGATGAGCATAATGTGTAAGTCAATGTATTGCTCGCTCCCAATTCTCTTGTTTTACTTGTAAATTACAAAATCTTATTGTACCCTTAATATACATTACTAACGCAAGGATGCTTTATTATGAAAAAAACAATTCTGATGGGAGTGCTGGTGGCCTCCTTTGTATTACTTACAGGATGTGGTTGCATGGGTGGCTGCGATGGCGGTTCCGATTACACCGCTTACACAACAAGCAGTTGTTGCGGCGCGTCCTCTGGTTGCTGTGGATCGGGCGGCTGGTAAGAACACCCAGGTCGAATCATCTCCTGGGTTATAGATAAGGATCGGGCGCGATCCTAACTTGAGACAGTACCGATGCGTTTGTTCAAAAGCACCTTTTATCCCTTACTGGTCTTGGCAATACCGCTTGCCTTGACTGGTTTGCTGGAGTCCGGGGTTTTCTTCTTTGAAACCCTGTTTCTCGCACGTCTTGGGCCTGATCCCTTAGCAGCTGGCGCACTGGTCAGTTGGTTGTTCGGCACCTTTTCTGTCATTCTTTTCGGTGTCTTGAATGCACTCAATATTTTAATCGCCCAACAGCACGGCGCACAAAATGAACGGGCGATTGCGCTCATCATTCGCGATGGCATTTGGCTCGCGTTTTTATTTGTGGTTCCTACCTCCTTGCTCTTTTGGAACATGCCGTCACTCTTTCTTTATCTTGGGCAGAGCCCAGAAGTGGTTCTCTTAGCCAAACCTTATCTACATGCCTTAGTGTGGGGAATATTGCCTGACTTGATAATGATTGCCTGGCTGGAAGTCATGGTGGGATTGGGTCATACACGCCCTATCCTCGTATTTAGCCTCCTCTCGGTATCACTGACCGTTTTTTCAAGTTTTGTGCTTATCTTTGGCAAATTCGGTTTTCCGGCATTGGGCGTGGCCGGAGCCGGTTGGGGCACTACCATCAGCTATTGGATCTCAGGGATTGCTTTAACGGCCTACGTATTCACTCAGAAAACTTATAGGCCGTTTTTAACCCATTTGTTTACATTCACCAAACGATCTTACCTCTTCGAACTACTTACGGTCGGCACTCCGATGGGGATCATGTATTGCATTGAGGTCGGGTTTTTCTTTGTATTAACGCTGATCATGGGATCCTTTGGCAGTGCCCTCTTAGCCGCCAATCAAATCGCGTTACAATACATGGGGGCACTCATGGCTGTGATTTTTTCACTGGCCCAAGCCATCACCGTGCGCATGGGACACTTATTAGGCGCAGGCAATACGATTGCGGCTAAGCAAGCAGGCTACGCAGGCATGACGATAGCAGCCGGAATGATGCTACTTGCTGCCCTGACCTATTGGATGATACCAACGATCCTCATCTCGTTTGATCTTGACCTTACGCTCAAACACAACGCCAACATTATCCATGTTGCCACACAGCTACTCTCTATTTGTGCCATTTTCCAACTCTTTGAAGGCACCCGTATTGCGTTGTTTGGTGCTCTGCGCGGTTTAAAAGATACACGGTTTACGCTGTTTATTTCTATTTTCAGCTTTTGGGGCATAGCCCTCCCACTGGGTTATACCCTGGCAACCCGTTGGCATTGGGGTGGAACGGGCCTCTGGTGGGGGATGGTGATTGGAGCCGCTTGCAGCCTCCCCTTGTTATTGGGGCGCTTTCAATTCAAAATGAAAAACTATATTTTCATTTAAGTGAATAGCCGCGTGTTGCTTTGCCCGCCCGGATCTTGCAAGAATTCACAGTTTACCCACAGGATACCCAGAGAGTTATTCTCTTGAAATCTGATCAAAAACACATTATCTTGTTAAGAAACTCAGAAAAATAACTATATGTTGTGTTTTGCTGTACTTCCCCGGAGGAACCATGTCAGAGATTCTTGAACCAATAACCCATCGATCGTCCATCGATTCTAACCCGCTCACTGCCAACGAACCAGGCGTTTTAAAAATCATCAAACGTCACGGCAACATCGTCCGGTATGATGGCGATAAAATCAAAGTGGCCATTACTAAAGCATTCATCGCGGTTGAAGGCAATAACGCTGCCAGCTCAAGCAGAATCTATGAGCAAATTGATGAATTAACACGTCAAATCACCCACATTTTTCAACGTCGTCTACCGAGTGGTGGCACCCTCCATATTGAAGACATTCAAGATCAAGTCGAATTGGCTTTGATGCGTAACGGCCTATACACTGTAGCACGCAGCTATGTCTTGTATCGGGAGGAACGCCGCAAAGCGCGCGACGTCACACTCAAGCAACAAGCACACGATAACAAAACCTTACTCATCACTTTGCCCAATGGGGAACTCAAACCCTTAGATATCGCACGAGTGAATACCATCGTGGCTGAAGCCTGCCGCGAGTTGGCTCATGTGAAATCAGCACCCATCATCAAAGATGCCTTACGTAACCTCTATAGCGAGGCTTCCTTAGATGATCTCTTCAAAGCGTTGATCATGGCCTCACGCAGCTTGGTTGAAACAGAACCCAACTACACTTATGTGAGCGCTCGGCTGTTACTAAACAGCATGCGCCGCGAAGCACTCAGTAAGCTGCACATTCAACAAGACGCCACATTCGATGAAATGATTTCGTTATATCCTGCGTATTTCAAAACCTATATTGCACATGGCATCAAGCAAGGCATCCTCGACCCACAACTGAAAGACTTTGACTTAGACAAACTTAAAAATGCCTTGTTGCCTGAACGGGACATGCAATTTACCTATTTAAGTTTACAAACACTACATGATCGATACTTTATTCATGAGCAAGGCCTTCGATATGAACTGCCTCAAGCCTTTTTCATGCGTGTCGCCATGGGACTTGCCTTACGTGAAACCCATAAAGAAGAGAAAGCCATTGAGTTTTACACCTTACTTTCTTCCTTTGATTATATGGCTTCCACGCCAACCTTGTTCAATGCAGGCACTGTGCGTCCACAACTCTCTAGCTGTTATCTTACCACCGTCCCGGATCACTTGGATGGCATTTACAGTGCTATCAAAGACAATGCGTTACTCTCTAAATTTGCAGGGGGTCTTGGCAACGATTGGACCCCTGTACGTGCTATGGGGGCTCACATCAAAGGTACCAATGGCAACTCCCAAGGGGTGGTTCCTTTCTTAAACGTGGCTGATGCAACTGCCGTCGCCGTCAATCAAGGTGGAAAACGCAAGGGGGCGGTTTGCGCTTATCTTGAATGTTGGCATCGAGATGTCGAAGAATTCTTAGAGTTGCGCAAAAACACAGGGGATGACCGACGTCGCACCCATGACATGAACACCGCCCTTTGGATCCCGGATTTGTTCATGAAACGCGTACTGGCTGAAGGTGACTGGACGTTGTTCTCACCAGATGAAGTACCTGGCCTCCATGATCAGTATGGCAAAGCCTTTGAAACGCTCTATCATGACTGTGAAGAGCGCGCACGACAAGGGAAAATCAGAAACTTCAAAACCGTACCTGCTGTGAAATTGTGGCGTAAGATGCTATCTATGCTGTTTGAAACCGGTCACCCCTGGTTGACTTTCAAAGACGCTTGCAACGTGCGATCCCCCCAACAACATGCTGGTGTTATCCACAGTTCTAATTTATGCACTGAAATCACCCTCAACACCTCGCAAGAGGAAATTGCCGTCTGCAATTTAGGCAGTGTGAACCTACCTGCCCATATCAAACAAGGCAGATTAGATAAAGCCAAATTAAAACGCACCATCCAAACAGCCATTCGCATGTTGGACAACGTCATCGATATCAACTACTACTCCGTCCCACAAGCCCGCAATTCAAACTTGAAGCATCGCCCCATTGGTCTTGGGCTCATGGGCTTCCAAGATGCCTTATATGCTTTACAACTTGATTATACATCAGATGCTGCCATTGCCTTCGCGGATACCTCCATGGAGCTCATCAGTTATTACGCCATTGAAGCCTCTTCGCTACTTGCGAAAGAACGGGGCAACTACGCCAGTTATGAGGGCTCGCTATGGAGCAAGGGCATTTTACCTATCGACTCCATCGAACTATTACAACAAGCGCGCGGCACCCATTTAGAACAAGATCGATCACAACAATTGGATTGGGAGGCTCTCCGTATTAAAGTACGCACACAAGGCATGCGTAATTCAAACGTGATGGCCATTGCCCCCACAGCCACCATTTCCAACATCTGTGGAGTCTCGCAATCCATCGAACCCACATATCAAAATCTATATGTAAAATCAAACCTCTCCGGTGAATTCACCGTGGTCAATCCGTACTTGGTCGCTGATCTAAAAGCACTGCATGTCTGGGATGAGGTGATGGTCAATGATTTAAAATATTATAATGGCAGCGTCCAAGCCATTAGTAGGATCCCCGCCGATCTCAAAGCACGCTATGCCACCGCTTTTGAAATCGATCCCATGTGGTTGGTGGAAGCGGCTTCTCGTCGTCAAAAATGGCTTGATCAAGCCCAATCTCTCAATATTTACATGGCGAAACCGTCCGGGAAGAAATTGGATGAACTCTATCGACAAGCCTGGATTCGAGGCTTAAAAACAACTTACTACTTACGCAGTTTGGGTGCGAGCAATGCTGAAAAATCAACCATCACCGACGGTGCGTTAAATGCTGTCAAATTGGAAGAACCCAACGCTTGCTCCCTGCTTGATCCAGACTGTGAAGCCTGCCAATGAGGACACCACAATGACTAGTACAACGATTGAACGCCCTATAACCGCGCCTCATCAGGGTGCAACCGGTCTTGAATTGCTCGATTTAGGTGCTGCCCGTATTCAAGTGGATGACAAACGCATCATCAATTGTCGCGCTGATTTGAACCAATTGGTTCCATTCAAATACACTTGGGCTTGGGACAAATATCTCACGGCCTGTGCCAACCATTGGATGCCCAATGAAATCAACATGAGTGCTGATCTCGCTTTGTGGAACAACCCAAACGGGTTAACTGAAGACGAACGATTGATCATCAAACGTAATTTAGGCTTTTTTTCAACGGCCGATTCTCTTGTTGCGAACAACTTGGTCTTAGCGGTCTATCGTCACATCACCAATCCAGAATGTCGCCAATACTTACTCCGTCAAGCTTTTGAGGAAGCACTTCATACCCATGCTTATCAATACATTATTGAGAGCCTCGGGATGGATGAAGCGGAGGTGTTCAATATGTATCGTGAGATCCCTTCTGTCTCTAAAAAAGCTGCCTGGGCCTTGCCATTCACCCAAAGTTTGGGCGATGCACATTTTCACACTGGCACACCCGAGCAAGATCAACGGTTGTTGCGTGATCTCATTGCATTTTATGTCGTATTTGAAGGGATCTTTTTCTATGTCGGATTCACTCAAATTTTATCCATGGGTCGACGTAACAAGATGATCGGCACCTCTGAACAGTTTCAATATATTCTACGTGACGAGTCCATGCACATGAATTTTGGAATCGATGTGATCAACCAAATTAAAATTGAAAATCCGCATCTATGGACAGAGGCCTTCAAACAAGAAATCGTTCAGCTCATCAAGGATGGCGTCATCATGGAATATCAATATGCCAAAGACACCATGCCCAATGGCATATTGGGTATGAATGCTGAGATGTTTGAAGATTATTTGCATTTCATCGCCAATAGACGTTTACTGCAGATTGGTCTGCCAGAACAATACCCTGGTGCTGAGAACCCCTTCCCTTGGATGAGTGAAATGCTGGATTTAAAAAAGGAAAAAAACTTTTTTGAAACCCGCGTGATCGAATATCAAGCGGGCGGTACACTGAGTTGGGAGGAATAAACAGTCTCCTGCTATCTCAAATGTGGAAATAGAATCACATCCCGAATGGACGGGGAATCGGTAAATAGCATCACCAATCTATCGATTCCAATGCCCTCCCCAGCAGTGGGGGGCATACCATACTCCAACGCTTCAATATAGTCGCTGTCAAAATGCATCGCTTCTAAATCGCCTGCGTCTTTGTCTAGCACTTGCTGATGAAATCGCCCAGCTTGATCTTCTGCATCGTTTAACTCCGAGAATCCATTCGCAATCTCTCTGCCCATAATGAAAAACTCAAACCGATCAGTTACCTCTGGATTGGCTTCAGAACGCCTTGCAAGGGGGGAGACTTCCGTGGGATATTCCGTCACGAAGGTCGGTTGTAGTAATTGCTCTTCCACGGTCTCTTCAAATAAAATCGTATGGAGTTTCCCGAGACTATCCGTCGGCTGATAAGGCAGTGTGAGGGTGCTCAACACTTGACGACAAGCCTCAACTGTTTCTAGATCTACCGCTTGTAAGGTAGGATGATATTTTAGAATCGACGCTTTCATACTGATCCGCAAGAACGGTTTATCAAACTCTAGTGAATGCCCTTGATAAGTCACGACACGCGAACCAACCACCTCGTCACATAAATAGCGAAACAAGGCTTCGGTAAATA
>CAMBHM010000052.1 GCA_945867185.1 Legionella genomosp. 1 | reverse complement strand
CTCACGCTGTCAAAAAAAGTTCTATTTGCCGCAGCCAAGTCGTGTGCGGCCTTTATTAACTGCTCCAACTGATGTGCATCCAACAATGTTCCGGGATGCACTGCTGCACGATGCCTCTCCAAAAGTTGAAGTGCTTCCGCTTTCCTCTCTACTGAGAGCGCGCTATCTTCTGATATTTGTTTAAGAAGCCGTATTGGCTCTTGGCTATTTTTTTCTGATTGTCTTACCTCATCGACCAATCTTTCAAATGCTTCACGTCGGGCTTGAACCTCCCTGGTAGCGGCAATGAGCGACTCCGTTTCTAAGTTTGATAGATCGGTTTTTAAGAAATCAAGTCCTTCTTGTTTATAGGATAGGTGGATCGTTGCATTGGCAAGACAGTATCGAAGACTTCCTCTTTCCCTATCATACTTACGTTTGACTTCTCCCCATGCAGCTTGATTGGCACCAATACGCTCGAGCTCAGTCTCTATTTTTCCTGCTAACACATATAGCTCGTCTACTATGGGCGTCTTGGCTTTCTCTGCTTCAAGATAAGTCTCCAAGAGTTCACGGCCACGCCTTTTAAAAACCGCTCTAATCGATTGATTATTCAATGTGGATTGCAGTACACTTTTGGCCCGATCACATGCCGTTTGAAGACGACGATATTTAGCCTCGTTGGCCTGGATAAAGTCGCTTTCACTCTGTAATTGGTTTGCCAACGAAACTAATTCTTCCAAAGGAATATCAGTGTCTTCTACTTCAAGATAAGCACGTAGAAGCCTGCGCCCATTTTGCATTAATTCTTCCCGGATAGTCCCACTACGCAAGGTAGATTGCAGTGCAACCTTTGATGCCTCGCATTGCGCTTGGAGACGAGCCATCCTACTTCGAACATTCGCTTCAACCAATTCAAGCTTGGATGTAAAGTATAAATAGGTCAGTCTTATTGTTGTTGGGTTTTTCTCTGCGACTAAACAATCAGCAATCAGTTGCTCCCCTTCCATTCCAAGGCCTATCTTATAAGCCATGAGCTTATTCTTTGCTCGCTCATACTGTGCTTTACGTTCATCAATCGCTTGATTCATTTCTTCGTGTTTTTTTATGATCAGTATAATACGATCATTTAACTCCCGTACGCTATAATGATTGTCTTCTGAAAGAGAAACAACTTCTACTTTGAGATCATCTGGAATAGTCAGATCGTCCATTATTTTATCACAAGCTCGTTGATGTTCCACTCTCAACATTTCTTGTAACAGTGCGGTTCTTATCGCAAACAACATGGCCTGCTGTTGTGCTATCACTGTTTCTTCTGTATCTGGAAAGTCGGTTATAATTTTCGCATAAAAATTATCGAATTCACTCTGCTTATAGCCAATATGGGGGACCGAGTGAAAAAACGCCGCATCATACCGCATGCATTGCGATTCACTTAAGCTCTTGCGAATAGCCTCGTCAATTTGGAATCTTGTTGTTTCGCTAATAGTTACTGGATCACGTGGATCCTTCTGATATACTTCGAATTTTTTTTGATCGATAGCTTCCAAGGCGTCTCGAAGCTCTGCGTAGGTCGTATCTTCAGTTGGAAAAGAGGCTCCCTGTTTACGTAAAGACTCGCGAGAGCGGAAAGCCTCAACCAGCGCTTCTTCCTCGTTCATACATTGGCGAAATGTCTTAATGCTTATATCTATCCACTCATGTAAGTGCTCTTGGGCCTCCGTCAATCGATCGTCCAATGTTGGCATAGAGAGCCTTTATTCAGAATAAACTGTTCGGAATAATAGCATAATAGTTTGTTCCGTACAATTGTGTACTTCCGCGGTACATATACTACGCACGATCGCTCACCTGCGCTATATCAGGCATGGTTGGATTAAAAATATCCACGGGATCTTTTTCAAAGCAGGTTCACCTCGTAGAAATTCCTTTGTATGCTCTTGAAAGTTGGTTTACTGAGGTTTAGAAGTCCCGCACAGTATATAGTTACCCTCTTTGTTGTAAAGTGACCGATAATCCCAACACCGTTGAGACCACCGCCGTACCCGCCTAGATCGGTGCATTTAAGTCACATTGGATTGCTTCACTTCGTTCTCAAAGACGGCGTTTTGATGGGACAGCCCTGTAACTATCCCTGATCCTTATTGACATAGGCACTGATATTGGGTAGTATTTTGATGAGACTCTAAGAAATATAAAGGGAATTAATGAAAAGAGAGGCGTCAAATTTTCTTCAAAATTGGTTAGAGTCAACACCATTTAAGCCACTGGTCATGCGTGGCGCACGTCAAGTGGGGAAAACATGGTTGGTTCGACATTTAGCCGAGATCAATAACAAACAATTGATAGAACTCAATTTTGAGAAAAGTCCTGAATATCAGCGATATTTTAAAAGTAATGATCCTCGTATGGTCTTGCGTTATCTTGAGGCTGCTTTAGATACGAACATAGATCCTCAAAAGTGTGTGTTGTTTTTAGATGAGATTCAAGGAGCACCAGAGCTCATCAGTAAACTACGTTGGTTTGGGGAAGATCTTCCTCAATTACCAGTGATCGCTGCAGGATCTTTATTAGAGTTCTCGTTAGCCAATTACCCCTATAGTATGCCCGTAGGCAGAATTGGATATTTGCATATCGAACCGCTTACTTTTCAAGAATTTTTATGTGCACTTGGAAAAGATAAATTATGTGACTTTATTAAAACAGTGGCATTCCATGATCTTGAAGCCTCTTTCAACCCACTCCACGAACAGTTGATGACGTTGTTTAAAGACTACCTGATCATTGGTGGCATGCCCGAAGCTGTTGCATCTTGGGTTCTGCACGGTTCATTAGAAAGGGTAGGGCACATCCACTACAATTTATTAGCGACCTATCGTGATGATTTTTCGAAATATGCTGGTTTTTTAAACACATCTCGTTTAGAAGACGTCTTAATGTCTATCCCGAAATTAGTGGGTAAAAAATTTACATATAGTCATGTGAACAAAGAAGTACAATCGGCACCCCTGAAACAAGCTTTAGAACTTCTCATCAAAGCCAAGCTTTGCTCCAAGGTCTCAGCATGTTCGGCAAATGGTATTCCAATTGGTGCTGAATTAAAATCCAATCATTTTAAAGTCATTTTATTGGACGTCGGTTTATTGAATAGTTTATCAGGCTTAAGGCTTCATCAGTTAATGAACTCACAGGATATCTTATTGGTCAACCACGGGGCTATTGCAGAACAAGTCACAGGCCAATTGTTACGAGCGATTGATCCACCCTATATGGAGCCACGGCTGTATTACTGGATTCGAGAGGAAAATCGATCCTCGGCTGAGGTTGACTATGTGATACAGCAACAAGTGAATAGGATCCCTATCGAAGTTAAAGCCGGGAGTACAGGGCACTTGAGATCATTGCATGTGTTTATGGCATTAAAAAAACTACCTTTAGCGGTCCGAATCAATGCAGATTTACCCAGCATTGTTGACATCGATACCAAAACCGCCGTCAATAAAACAGCCAAATACAAACTCATTTCTCTGCCTGTTTATTTGGTAGGACAACTCAACCGATTATTGTCTGACTGCGATTGTGACACATCTACCGCCGCTCCATTGGGTTTTTAAGAGCATCCGCTTCTGCCGTCCCCTTCATTACTGCAAGAAAGGGAGGTCGTGGACGCTGGTATTTACTATAGTTGTTTCACCAAACACTAGTATAATACCTATATGGGGATGGGAGAGTAACTTTCAAGTCTACCAAAATAGATTTGATTATTCAGCAAGTGTTCTAACCCATTGTGCAAAGGCCTCATTTTCAAACTCATATGTATCGCGAGGCGATTTGAACACCACATTAGCAAGCTTTGTCATTGCGCGTTGAACATGTGTAACCTCTAAAGATTCGATGCCAATCACGGTACGTAGTTTCACAACTACCGCTTTGCTAAATGGTTTTAATGATGGGTCTTGTGCCAGCATGCGAACCAATGCTTTTTGTGTCGCATCAAGGGCTGCCCATGCTCCTTCGTGATTTTCGGTTAGTGCAAGCTTATCTGCAACGGTCTGCATGGCTTCATCCAGTGTCACCGCTGGATGAAGCACCATATCAACGATACCAACTAAAAAGGGCTCTGGTTGCTGTTTAAATGCAACAAACGCTTTCCAAGCGGGTGCAATGGGCAATACCCGGCCTGTTGATGCCTCAAATCGATCAACGATATACTCGACAAAATCATGATCTAATTGCGGAAAATCGGCTATGGCTGATCCTGTTGAATAGAGAGGGGCATTTGAATTTGAAAATACATGGGCGAGTTGTGTTCTAGACGAGCTAGTAAAGACCGCTCGTAATCGACTTTGATTTCTACTAATTGATGTACGCAGTGCGGTTGCGACCGCCTCATGTTCTTTCGTTTTTGCTAATTCTTGTGCTTCATCAATAAGCAGTAGCACCGGTTTCTTTTTGCAGAGCGTCTCAATCCATACATCAATTTTTAGTGCAATGTCGGTCTGGACATGTTTGCTGGATTCCCCAAGCTCAATTTCACCCTCTAATTTTGTCCCTGCGATTTCAGCGTTTGCTTTTAATTTCTTAACCGGAACCTGGAATTTTGCAACGATGTTTTCAACAGCATTTTTAGGCTCTAATGCACGCTCAAGTGCTCGCACGATGGACACACCGGGAGATAGCTTGGTTTGCCAGAGATCAACGTAAACAACCGTGTAACCTGCCTTTTCTGCGGCAGGGGTTAAATCTTTCAATAGAAACGATGTTTTTCCAGCACGCCGAGGTGCGAAAATGGTGGTGGAGGTCACCAATCCCGCATTCAGAGTGTCTAAATAAACTTTTGCAAGTGCTGGTCTGTGATAGTGCCAAATTTCAATTAGGTTCATATTATTATATTTAATTATATGTTGAATGTATAATTATACAATATTAGATTAATTAAATATAGTAAAGATCTTGTTCATGCTCAAGCGCAATACAACCGAATGCTAATAAGCAGTTTTAATCATACTCGGTTTCGTCCAATCCCGATTTTCATGATAAGATTAGAATAAATACCAACCTAACCGCTCGCTCCTTTTAGTTCAGTGCCTGATCAACAGTGCGCAAGCAGTTATGAATCGGCTCAAGTGCGCTGTTATAAGGCATTTTAATTAAGAAATTATTAAAAGAGCAAAGGATCTTGATGACTAAATTGCTTATTTTTTTTGGCGCAGGCGCTGGCGGGCTTATGCGGTATTGGATTTCTAATGCAACTTATATGCTGCTGGGAAGACAGTTTCCTTATGGCACGTTGGTGGTGAATGCGAGCGGCTGTTTTGTCATGGGCCTTTTGTTTACACTGTTACTGGATCGGTTCGATGGGGCAGGACCTTCATTGCGGGCCCTACTCTTGATTGGATTGTTGGGCGGCTATACCACTTTCTCGTCTTTTTCCATAGAGACACTCAATCTATTTGAAAATGGAGATTGGATGGGTGCGGGGTTAAATATCGTACTCAGCGTGGTGCTATGCATCACCCTCACTTGGTTAGGTGTTTGGGGAGGAAGACAACTATGAAAACGATGGGTGTGATGGTAGTACGGGTATATATCACGGAGTCGTCTCATTTGTTGAATAAAGTAGTGCATTATCTTCAGCGAGAGGCGGGTATTCGGGGTGTGAGTGTTTTTCGTGCGGTGAGTGGCTTTGGAGACAGTGGAGATCACAGCGCCTCGTTGGTGGATTTGTCCTTGGATCTACCGCTTGTGATTGAGTTCTTTGATACGAAAGAGCAGATCACGCCGGTGCTTCTTTATTTAAATGAATTCATCAAACCAGAGCATATTGTCTTTTGGGATGCGACGGTAACGGGCGGGTTAGGATTGTGCCCGTAATAACTTCCGTTTTTGATGCAAAAAACGGAAGTTATTTCGAGCGCGTTCCTTACTGGCTTGTCACCCGTAAAATCTCAGCCAAGGACGTATCGCCCTGTAGCACCCGTTGAAAGCCATCCTCTCGGATACTGGGGTTTGTGGGACGAATGGCGGCTTCTATCGTTTGAATAGGTTCTTGCCGGTGAATCATACCACGTAGAGACTCATTCATGGAGATGAGTTCGTAAATGCCGGTGCGGCCGCGGTATCCCAGATAATTACAATGCTCGCATCCTTGAGGGTCGCATATGCGGGAGAGATCTATCGCTGCAGAAACGCCCATCAAGGCGCGTTCATCGTCGCGCAAACTGTGTGGTGTTTTACAGTGAGGGCATAAGGTGCGGACTAGGCGTTGGGCCACCAAGCCGATGATACTGGTAGACAGTAAAAAAGATTCAACACCCATGTCATGTAGACGCGTTAAAGCGCCAAGCGCGCTGTTAGTATGCAGCGTTGAGAGGACCAAGTGACCGGTTAGGCTTGCTTGGATTGCGATGTCTGCCGTTTCAAGATCTCTGATTTCACCTATCATGACCACATCAGGATCTTGTCTTAAAATCGCACGTAGACCTTTTGCGAATGTCATTTGTACTTTGGTGTTGACCTGGGTTTGCCCAATGCCTGGTAAGTCGTACTCGATGGGATCTTCAATCGTTAAAATGTTTCGGCTCACTTGGTTGAGTTCTGTTAGCATCGCATACAAAGAAGTGGTTTTTCCTGATCCGGTGGGGCCTGTGATGAGCAAAATCCCATGGGGCTCTGCAATCATTTGTCGAATCGTACAAAGTGTTTTATTAGGCATGCCAAGAAGGGTTAAATCAAGTTGTGCTGTTTGTTTGTCTAAGATTCGCAATACAATGCGCTCTCCATGATTGGAAGGCAGCGTTGAAACACGTACATCAATGGCATGCCCCCCCACGCGTAATGCAATACGTCCGTCTTGTGGGATACGTTTCTCAGCAATATCCAGTTTTGCCATGACTTTGACCCGTGAAATAACGAGCGGTGCCACGGCACGTTGAATTTCTAAAATTTCTTGTAAGACGCCGTCGATCCGATTTCGAACCAAGACTCGATTTTCATAGGTTTCAATGTGGATGTCTGAGGCTTTCTGTTTGATAGCTTGAGTAAAGAGTGCATTGATGAGGCGAATAATGGGAGCATCATCTTGTGTATCTAATAAATCTTCACTCAGGGGTAATTGATTGACGAGCGTGCTGAGATCCAGATCGTCATCCATACCAAGGGTTGCATCGAGAATGGAAGATTGGGATTGATAAATCCGTGCCAAATGGCTCTGAAATTCTGTGGGAGGAACTTCTTGGAGGGTGAGTGGCTGGTCAAGAAAACGCGCCGCTTCCGCAAACACGGAAGGCGGTGTATGGGGTAAATGGTAGAGGCGAATGGACCCATCGATAGAAGCGGGCTCGGCAATGATCCCTTGCTTTTTAGCGAATAGGTAGGGTAAGCGGCGAGAGATCTGCTCCATTACTTGGTGCGCTCTATAACCGGAGGGGTGGTAAAGGGTCGAGGTAGCCCGTCAGTGTGCAAGGGGGCTAGAACCGTTTGTTTGTTTCGTTTATTGAAGGCTTGCGTGCGCAACCAGTCTAATTGATATTGGCGTAGATCGTTGTACTTGCCGCCAGTGACTTGTATGGAGTCTCGTTCTGATCGTAGGATGCGAGGACGAATAAATACCATCAGTACTTTCTTTTCTCGGTTGGTGATGTTGTGTTGAAACAAACGACCAATGCCTGGAATGGCGCCTAAAATGGGGATCCCATTGTTGTCGTTCCCTAAGCTATCTTGTGCAAGACCGCCTAGGACGATGATATCGCCGCTTTCAACGTGGACGGATGTGACAATGGAACTGATGTTGAAGGTGGGATTGGTGCCAGGATCGATGGTATTGGCGGTATCTAAGGTGTCATTGCCTTGGTCAATCTGCAGTTGAATGCCTCGGGCACGAGTGATCTGAGGTCTGACGTATAAATGGAGCGCTACATTGACCCGATCAAAAGTGGTATAGGGGCTTGCTGTGGTGGTGCCACCTGCATTATTGGGATAGGAAGAAGAAGCCACTGACACCTGTTTGCCGATGAGGATTTTTGCTTGTCGGTTGTCAAGGACCACAACGGATGGTGTAGACAAAATGTTAGCCCGTCTGAGTCTGGCGAGCGCATAAATTTGTGCTTGAAATTGGTTGATGCTGGTTTTTGAATTGAGGATGGCAAATCCTGGGCGGAAGGTATCTGGATCTTTTGTTTTTTGATTGATGCTGCCCCATTCAATGCCGAGACTATTGAAGTCATTCTCATTGATTTCAGCAACCAATGCCTCAATGAGCAATTGCGCAGGTTTGATATCCAGTTGGCTTATCACTGACTTTAAGGTGCGAATGAGGGTGGCCGGTGCGTTGATGATGATGGAATTGGTATTTGGCTCTGCAATGATTTGTACGGTCGGTTTGGTGGAGCCTTCATTTTGTGTCGTAGCGCCCGTGGTAGTTTGAGGCATGGATGGGGCGATGGGGGCATTCGCTGCGGGCTGCCCACTGGAATTAGAACCAATCAAATTAGCGGCAGGATTGGTGCTATCTAGCTCTGGCCGAGTGATAGTCCCAATGGTGGTTCCAACGGTTCCGCTGAAACTCGCTTGTGCGATACCCGCTAAAATAGGGACTACGTCTTCTGCGCGTAAGTAGTTCAAGTAAACGACCTGGGTGTTGCCATCGGCGCCAGGGGCAGTTTGTTTGTCAAGCTGTGCTATCAAGAGGCGAAGGCGAATGCGTTCTGTTTTACTGCCGCTCAACAAGATGGCATTGCTTCGGTCATCGGCTGCGAGTGTTGCTTGATTGCGAAGACCACTGCCTGGTTGTGCTTTGACCAAGTCTTTTAAAGTGCTTGCAACATCCATGGCCAAGGCATGCCGTAAAGACACGACATCAATGCCATTGGCAGAAGAAGTGTCTACTTGTTTGATAATATTGGCCAGTTGTTTGATGTTACTGGCACGTCCTGACAAAATCAGCATGTTGGAGGGCCCGTAA
>CAMBHM010000051.1 GCA_945867185.1 Legionella genomosp. 1 | reverse complement strand
CATCCCTTACCTGCGTACCTTGGGTGTGAAACAGCTTGACACGGTGGTCATCAGCCACCCCGATCTTGACCATCGAGGAGGGCTCACCTCGCTTCAAGTCGCTTACCCGATCGATACGCTTATTGTCGATGATCCCACTTATTACCACAAAGGATTGTCGTGTCATCAGCATCCAGCTTGGCTCTGGGATGGGGTCACGTTCCAATTTTTTCCTATTTCAAGGCCTCTCCCTCGCAAAAACAACCATTCTTGTGTATTGCAGATCCGTGCATCGAATAAAAGTATATTGCTCAGTGGTGATATTGAGAAACCAGCTGAGTCTTACTTGATCCAAACCTATGGGAAACAATTGGAATCTACTGTGATGCTGATTCCTCATCACGGCAGTCGCACCTCTTCATCCCTACCCTTTGTGAAACAAGTAGCTCCACGGTATGCCGTAGCTTCTTATGGGTTTGATAATCGCTATCATTTCCCTCACAACAATACCCTTGCCACTTATGCGCGCCTTCAGATCCCACTCTATAACACTCAACACCATGGGATGATTCATGTTGAACTAACACAAAAAGAAGTTGTCTTAAAACCATACACAAATCGATCGTAAGGTGTCCTACGAGGTTAACCGAAAGACACCTCCTTTCAACTCTTCAATAGAATGCGCACAAGTTAAAACATGTCCCTGTGCTTTAAAACCATTCGCTTCAAGCAATCGTTTCTCCTTCTCGCTCTGTTCAATAGGACGAGCCACACTCACTACCTCCACTGCACACGTCCCACAAATTTCACTCCCGTCACACTCATGAACAGGTGCTCTAGCTTGTAATTTTTGTTTAAAAAAGGCCAGTCCAGTTTGAGTCGCTGTCGTTATTACAAACTGTTGGGACGCTTCCGATTTATTGTCAATGATAACCACAACATTGGAGTCCGTTGGATTCACAATGGCCGCGACGGCGGGGGGGGATGTGGTTACGGTGAGTAGTGGAGGGGCCACCACCTGTTGATATTGCTTTGCTGTTAAAAAAGCATCCAAAGTTGTTAATCGATGTCCTGCCTCAAGAAAGTTTAATATATTTTGAAAAGCTACTTTACACACACTGCCTAATTGCCAAGGTTGTGGCACGGCAGGCGGTGTAAGATGATGAAAAGCCCCTTGAAAGAAGGCGTCCTCTATTTCCAACGTTGTCTCTTTTGCACTCATTTGTGCAACTTGTAATGTCCCTCCTTTACCCGCTACCCAACCCGACTGGTAGAAAGGCCTATCCTCATCCTCTTTGACACGCTGCCCAATGGCTGTCACCACATTTCTCGCATAGAAATAACGCGTTTTTCCGGCCAGATCGATGAAAACAGCCGCTATTTCTGAACCTGACTTGACAAACTGATGCGGTGTCAATTGAAAATGGAATAACAACCGTTTGGCCGCATAAGGTGGAGGCACTTTATCTTGCATGTCAGTAAAAAACTGTAACAGCGCTTGTTGGTTTTCTGTCAGTGCCTCTTTATCCACTGTTCCAACATCAAACGTAGCCGACATAAAGACACCGAGCTTTCTCAACTCTAATAACTCTTTTAAACCTATTTTAGATAGATGGGGTGCACCACGAGCAATGATATGTACAACGTCTGGTGCATCGATACGAAGTTCCTGTAAAAATGCAGGATTAACCTGTGTTGATACCAATTTATCTGGAGAGATCAATAACATCCTTGCAATATCTGCGGCCACATTGCCATTACCAATGATCACCACATTGGGATCACGAGAATTTTTTGAAAAAGGCCAGTTGCCATTTGTTTCAAAAGGATTAAACATGGCATTATACGCTGTGTACACCTCACTGGCCGTAACAACCCCAGGCATGTTTTCTCCAGGAATGCCTAATATTGATGTTTCACCAGCCCCACGACAATCAATAATGCAAGGATACAGCGCTTTTAACATTTGATAAGTCACGGCCTTATCATTGCCTACTTCAATCCCTCCAAAATACTGCACCCGAGGATCTTGTAGACATTGTCTTAATAACACCCCTTGCCGCTTCGTTGCCACATGATCAGGTGCAATGCCATCTCCAACCAACCCAAAACGATTACCTGCATTTCTTTCAATGATAATCACGTGAACCGGTAAGCCTGATTGCAGTAACGACTCAGCTTGTGAGAACCCCGCAGCACCTCCGCCTAAAATACACACTGTCATCGGATTAGCTGTACCCCATATGCGCGGCTCGATCAGGCGCAATTGACCTCGTGGAAATCCCAATTCAAGGAGAGCAGCTCTAGACATAAACTGTGCATAAGAACCGGTGCCACGCGCAACTTTAATAGCTGACTGCGTCACCCCGGTGTCCCAAATTTTTCGACGCGGCAATTCTCCATTATATGAATATTTACCAGTCCCCTCCTCAGAAGGCATCGTGTGCTGAGCCAACAATTGGCTCGATAGATCACGGAAACCAAAACCACCAAGATCACTTGAAATCCCAAGAAGCGCAGTCAATGAAGGGTTAAGGCCATACCCATTAAATCCTTTCGTTCCACGATAAGCCGATACAGTGGAAATACCGAGACGTGCCATATATCCCAATAATTCTTGGCGTAATGATTCTTTATAATTTACACCATGGGTAGACACCCCATTTTCAGGCACAAACCCAAGATAAGGATTCACAATATCCACACCGCCTATCGAGATCACTTGGGCAATATCGCGACCGGCCAATACATCAGCAGATTGCAGAGCCAGCGTCACTTTTCGACGCAACCCTTTCGATAACAACGCGTGCTCGACCACACTCGCAATCAGCACGCCTGGCATAGCAGCACGCTCATTGGTCACGTTCACATCCGATAACACCAACAAAGAGACACCCTCTTCAACCAAGCTAAGCGCGCGCTCCACAACAGCATCCATGGCAGCTTGTAACCCTCGCTCACGTGTTTGTACTTCATAGGTTGTATCCAACGTAGCTGAAGGTGAATTCAATTGCAGATACAGCATCTCGCGATTGTCGACAATAGGCGAACTCAACAAAAAACCGCTTGTCTGCTCTTTATTTAACTGTCCCAATGCAGGCCTTCTACCAACATAAGTCTGAGTAGACATATAAGCCGCCTCTTCTTTGCTAGCAAGGGGGGGGTTGGTCACTTGTGCCACCTTACCTTTGAGTAAATTTTTCCAGTCGATAGTCCCTCGTGCTAACACCTCTATTGGTCCCTGATCACCCATGGAGGTCAAGGCCGATCCTTTTTGTGTATTAAATAATGGTTGCATGATGATCTTATGAAACTCCCGATTCCATCCAACACGGTGCTTACGAAGACGCAGTTCCTCTTCTGGGAAAACAATCGGATCGATACTGATCCCAGTTACATCACACACTTGCAATGCTTCCCATTGTTTTCTATGAAACGCACGGATGTCTTCAGATGCTTGAGATAAAGAAACCGCTCCTGTGTCTAACTGAATAACCAATGGTTTCCCGGGAGTGAACTCCACTATATCGCCTGACATATCCACCGTGCCCAACTCAGAACCACAATAAAAATGGGTATCATTACGCACGCCTCGTTGTGGACGAAATCCATTTTTATCACGCACAACGACCACTTGATTATTCATATACACAATACTGGCGTTCGGCCCCTCGAACGGGATTGCAAACACATTATAAAAATCACTACTGATTGGATTATCAAGATCCAATGGGTGAATGGTTGATGCAACGATTTGTGGTAAAGAAAAACCAAGCAATTGTAAGTAATCCATATACAACGACATAATATGTGAGTCGCTCAAATGCGAGAGGACCACTTTCTCGCGGCCGAGTAGTTTTGCAAATCCGGGATCGATAGCCAAAGAGCGCACTATCAACTGCAGTGCATTGTTTTCACCATTGTTTGCAAATTTTCCTAACGGTTGAATGTTGATAATGGTTGGCAATACATTGGTTGCAAATCGTGCATGACAAATAGCCGCAACCACTTTAAAGAGTGGATGGTGAAAATCGATAAAATATTTTCCAAATTGATCTTCCTTCACCAGGGATTTATAAATAACGTGATAAGAGGAAGCGCTGAATAAATGAGCACGCTCTTTTGTACCCTCCTCATTTTGTCTGTCAATCTCAAACCGTAATCGCGTGCGCAATAACGCTTTTTCAAAATCATCTCGCGTCATCTTGCTTGGCTTTTGCACCAGAAATTGGAACACCGTTGATTCTTGTTTCTGACCAATAAGCCCTAATCGAGACCGATCTGTTTTGACTTCACGTTCCCCGCTGATCCCCAGATCTTCTTCACTTAACAAGCTCTCCAACACAAGGCGCATCGATATTTTATAGCTCTCACTAACACTCATCGGAAGAATACAATATCCGCCTTTTTCCAATACAAGATCAGGGAATTGGCTTTGGAAAAAAGCATCTAACCCAAACCATGTCATGCCACACCCATCGCCAGTATGTGGATCAATCCCTGTGGCCCCACGGTGCATAAAACGCTCTAACATGATAAGCGCTTTTTCTGTCATCTCACGATCCGCCACACCATCCAAACGAACCAACAACCCTGTACCACAAGCCTCTTTTTCGGTTTCCACATGTGGTAATTGTGGCTTCCTGAGAGCCGTTATTGGGGCATTCGTAGCTATCGTCATAGGGATCACTGAAATACGACGCGTATCATTTACCGCAGGTTCTTTTCGTGACTCAATCACTTTAGTAGATAGCAAAGAAACAGCAGGCACATTGCGTACCCGTGGATCAAGCTTCACAAAATGGCGGTGAGCCGCTTGATCTGAGAGTAATCTTTCTATCCAACTGGGTGGGGATAAATGCTGAACAAAGCGTTGTAAACGCGTCGTTAATTGTCGTGCATCCTCCTCATCTAACGGTTGTGGTGCAATCAACTGCATTCCTTTTTCAAGATAGCCTGAGCGTTCGCTCAACTGTTGATACAATTTTTTTGGTAACAGCAGCTCTCCACCACTGAAGCCTGCCCCCATGTTAGGGCCAATAATATCTTGTCGAAACAACACAGGAGAAGGGCTTGATCCCAAGTCACCTTCATAATATTCAGGCGATCCCAGCAACGTCATTCGACCGCCAGTCATAAAGTTTGCGGCCATCTGCCCCACTGTAAGCGCCATGATATCTGCACCGCTATTGCGTACAGCTGCACGATCCCCCAATGAAAAAGCAAACAACGAGCCACGAATTGCACCAAAGCATGCAGCATTCCCCACCTGTTTGATATATAACGCCCCGCCATCGAGAGACTTGCCTGTCCCATCATTGCTGTTCTCAGCTTTAAGCATCACATGAGGAGGGGTTAAAAAACCAAAGCTTTGCCCGACTGACAAGCCATTAAAGGAAATCGAGACTGGATGCGCTTGTAACAGTTCTTTAAAACCAGGGGTTTTGACTACGTGCCAAGCCAACCGTGCACCGAATGAAGAAAGGGTATTGCTCGCTGGTAATTCAAACTGATAGCACCCCCCTAAAATTTGAGAGATGACTGATTTTTCTAAATAACCAGTATTGGTCGTTCGTTGTAAACGACCAAAAGCCGCATAGGCATTATGGGGTTTTTTAAGCATTTTTTCGAGACCGATGAGCGGGGAGTTATCTTTAACCCGCAATAAATCAGTACGACCTACGGCTTGCGCTGGATCGGTGAGTGCGTATTTTTCCAAATACTCATTGAGTGCTTTAGCGGTTTCTATTAAAAATCGTGCAACATCCGCTGGTTTGCCTTTAAATTTGTCTGCAATGAGGGTTTTATTCTGGGTAGCAATGCCTGTCGGACAAGTGCCATTATGACAAACCTCAGCCATCACACAACCCATTGCAATGAGAACACTTGAACCTGCTTCAATATAATTTGCACCCAGAAGCAAGGCTTTAAAATAATCCAACCCCGTTTGAAAGCCACCGCTAACGCTAATCGTCACGCTCTCGCGCAATCCCTCTCTGACTAAAGCCTGATGCACTTCTGCAACAGCCAACTCCCAAGGATGAGGAAACCCATATTTTGCAGTGATGGGGGCCGCCCCCGTACCACCTGGCCCTGCAATACTGATATTATCGGCCCCGCACTTTACAATCCCTGCCGCAATGACACCTAATCCATCGGTCGCACCCAGTTTTAACGATATATACGCTTCTGGATTTGCCGCGCGTAAGTCTTGAATCCATTGCTTTAAATCTTCGATGGAATAAACATCATGCAACGATGCCGGTGAAATAAGAGAAACACCAGGCGTGGTATGGCGCGCTGAGGCAATTTCAACCGTGACCTTCATCCCCTCTAATTGCCCACCAAGGCCCATTTTACCGCCTTGATTCACTTTGATTTGTAGAATAACGGCCTTAGATACATATCGACCATCGACACCAAATCGCCCAGAAGCCAGTTGTCGTTGACGACTCTGATATAACGTTCCATCCCGCGACTCTAATTCACCACCTTCCCCGCTGTTACTAAAAGGACGCCCGGCAACGCCCAACGCCAACAAATCTTTCATAGTCGAGACGCCATGCACCGCCATCGCAATACGATTCACAGCCTCTGCAATCGTCGTATGAGCCTCATAACTGATAGAGCCATGTGACATGGCACCCGTCTCTAACACTTGAAGACATTTTTTCTGACCTGGCTTTAAAGCAGCTACCATTTTTTCAATCGTATCATCCTTTGGCACCATTGGCGGGGCCTTACGCTCACTTGAAGGAGGCCTTAGAACTACAGTAGAAAACACTCGTTTATCGAACAACACAGCAGGAAACCTCGCGCCAGACTGACTATAAAGCGCGGCTACAAGATCATGGCTCATAGTCCGACCATAAACCCGTGCAATAGCTCGTCCCAGATGTACTGCTCTTGGCATACTATCTCCTAGATAAATAGCGCTCCCAAAAATGCGCTATAGCATATCAGGAGAGGCTTATAGAATTTTTTTGAAGAATCAGATGGTAACGAATGGGAATAAGAAGTCAACGTATTTATTGAGTTATCCTACAAAAACACCCTGATCTGTAAACACAGCATGCTCTTCAGCACGTAACGTCAAGACTTCAAACCCTGTGTTGGTCACCAAAATCGTATGCTCCCATTGTGCAGACAATTTACGATCTTTAGTGAGTGCAATGCCCCAGCCGTCTTTTTCGATATGTTTCACATCAGCCGTGCCTTGATTGATCATCGGTTCAATGGTAAACGTCATGCCCTCTTGCAACACCATGCCGGTACCTGCTCTTCCATAATGCATGACTTGCGGATCTTCATGCATTTTTTTCCCAATCCCATGCCCACAATACTCGCGAACCACCGAATAGTGATTTTTTTCAGCATGCGATTGAATAGCGTGACCAATATCCCCTAAGGTGGCATGGGGTTTAACAACAGCAATCCCCCGATACAGACACTCTTGAGTTACCCGCACCAATCGCTCTGCGTGCGCCGCCGGGGTCCCGATGCAGAACATTTTACTACTGTCACCGAAATACCCCTCGCTGATGACTGTAATATCGACATTGATGATGTCCCCTTTTTTTAAAACCTGTTTATCAGAAGGCATCCCATGACAAATCACATGATTGAGCGAGGTATTAACCGAATAAGGGTAGCCGTATTGCCCCTTGCTACCTGGAATCGCATGCAGGGTATCCACAATATACGTCTCGCAGAATTCATCGATTTGCATGGTTGTGATACCAGGCTTAATGAAATCGGTAACAGCCTCTAATACTTTGGCCGTTAAGCGTCCAGCTATTCTCATTTTTTCTATTTGCTCAGGCGATTTGGTAGCTATCATCAGGGTCTTATGGTTAAATTTTAAATACTTGTAGATGATTATATTCGAAATACCACGCGATGGTAACTCTGTACTGTACTAAATCCCCACGAGAGCCCTTTAAGACTTGGTTCTCAAGAAAATCTGCGTATAATACGCCCAGCCTTTCTTAGCATGCGCAATACCAATGCCTGTGATCGTATAATTTCCAACGATATTTCGTTGATGGCCAGGGCTCGCTACCCATTGCTCAACCAATCGTTTCGCATCCAATTTATAATAGGCCACATTTTCAGCGCCTCCATTACAATGCTCAATGTCTCGACACAACCGTTTGATGCGCCCTAAAAACCCTGCATGCCCAAACCCTATCGCATGACTTGCCAATCTACGACTATGTACCGCTGCTTCCTCCGACATCTTGGTATTCATTACCAATGGCGCTCGATGATGTTTCGCACGGTAGGCATTCACATAATAAAGAATTTGTTGTTGATAGGTTGCATCAGACATCGCATAAACTGCGCCCATATTTGAAATGACTATACAGCACAATAGTATCAAGCTTGCTTTTTTTATCATCAAAATGCTACCTTTTTAAAAAGACGCGATATGAAATCACAAATGACGCCCATAATATACCATCATTGTCCAATTGTAAATCATAATAGGTGTCTTACAGCAGGCGTTCCCGCTTAAGCGTTGTGCGTCTCGTCACAACGTCTGTTTTTCTTCTAAAGTTTTTTAAAATCAGGCCGATATTGCAAAGAACACCACTGAGGAGTCCGTCATGACGAAGCCAGCCGCCCATCCCTTGGATCTCTTAAAAGAGTTGATTTGTTCTACCACCGAATCCAATCAAGCCAAAATGCAGTTTCTGAAAGAAGAAATTGAAGCTAAACGATATCGAATGGATAGTTCTCGAATTGCAGATCGGCTGCTAGAGTATGCACTGAATCACGTACCAGCTGAACTCGCATGATTATCGCGCTTGCATTCGTAACCCCCCATCTAACCGTATCACCTCGCCATTGATTAATTTGTTTTCAATGAGATGCAGCACCAACGCTGCAAACTCCTCAGGATGCCCGAAGCGCTTTGGAAAGGGAACATTAGAAACCAACCTGTCTTGAACCGCCTGCGGCATACCTAACAATAACGGTGTTGCCATGAGGCCAGGGGCAATGGTATTC
>CAMBHM010000050.1 GCA_945867185.1 Legionella genomosp. 1 | reverse complement strand
GCAATGGATTGGTATCAAATGGGTTGGAACGCCGTCAATACTCACAAGGAAATCCATTTCCTTACCCTCTTTGGTCCGTAAATAATAAAGCCGTGTATCTGAACCCATACTGTCTTTGATAATAATTGATTTAGTAGCTATAATGTAGCTACAGGTAATTATTATATAGAGGTGCGATTATGACTGATTGTGTGATTCGTTCTAGAGTCGATCCGCTTATCAAAGCTAAAGCCGATAAGTTGTTTAAGCATATGGGGTTAACGTTAAGCGAGGCCATTCGTTTGTTTCTCTATCAATCCGTTGCAGAAAAACGAATCCCTTTTAATATTGGCACGCCCAATGCAATAACGCGCATGGCTCTTGAAGAGGCCGATCGTGATGAAAAGACTAGCCCCACATCATTAGATCAACTTAGCAAAGAGTGGGATGACGCGTGCGACGAATAGAGCAAACGAACCAATTTAAACGTGACTTCAAAAAAATTGCTGCATCAGGTCGATATAAAAAGAAGGATTTTTTAGACGTTGTTGAATTGTTGATACACGATAAGCCGTTGCCTGAAAAATACCGCGACCATGCGTTGTATAATAATTGGAAAAGCTATCGTGAATGCCACATCAAACCGGACTGGCTATTGATCTACAAGCAATATGATGACCAGCTATTGCTAGCCAGAACAGGATCACATACGGCTATCAAAACTAAGGCTTGAGAGGCGATCAGTTCAAATTTGTTTTTATACGCCAACAGAATAGATATAAATCATTCAGGGTAAATGTCACACCGGATAATTCAGCTACCTTTAGTACCGTTTTTTCCATGCCTCGCCGCTTTTGAAGAAGGCTCCAAAACTTCAGCTGATATTTCTTGTGCTGCATCAGAACTTCGCTCTCGTTTCGCACGCTGATGAGAAAATAGTCCTATCCTGCTGATATCCTCTGAAATAGACCCTTTTGATTGACGTACGGATCCACGAATGCTTAGGAGCTCTTGTACTTCTTTAAAGAGCTGATTGCCCTCTAACGCTTTGGTGACCTCAGGAGGAATGGGTTCCATGGCAAAGGCCGTCTTGCCCGACATGTTTCTTAGGAGGAGAATGGCGTGATCGTTTGCCATATTGAACATCATGATGAGCAAATGATTTTTGAGGGGCGTTGACGTGTCAGATGGCACGATTCTCATGGCCAAATGAAGCGCTGTATCCCCCTCTTTGTTAGATAGAAAAGGACTGGCACCATAAGAGAGTAACACAAGGGCTGCATGATATTTTTGATGCCGCAGCGCGTGACCTACAAATCCATCCCCAAATTCTGTGATATGACGAGTATAATAGGCATAGGTTTCAAGATATTTTTTGACAATCACGGGATCATCACTGTCAATGGCTTTATAAAAATCACCTAATCTGGATTCAAAACTCAGCGTATCGACAGCATCACATGAGATGTGGTGGACTAAGGATAAATGAACAACGGCTTCAGGACTCAGAGGTAGCGATGAGTCCAGAAGAAGGTTGGCATGATTTAACTCCGAGAACCCTTGGGCCGACGCCCCAAGGGAAGTGATGGTGACATCACAATGAGTATCGTCTGGTTCCCATAGCTCACAGTTTAAAGCCTCGGGTGGGAAAACCCCATGCATCACTAAATACAGATAGGCCTTCAAAACCTCGGTTGGGAACGTTGCCAATAATAAATATACACTTTCGCGAGAGGTAATGACGATGGGCTTGTTCTTTGCTTTAGTAATGTTTCCCATCACCAAGACTCTATCATGTGTCATAGCGGGTTTATGAATCAGACGATGTTCACCATAAGCAGGATCTCCAAGAGCCATGAGCTCAACCCCCCCTCCCGCCTTTTGTCGAAAGGCAAACATCTCATGATGAGCGTAGGTCATTCCTTCCGTTGGGAAACCTATCTCTTCATCACCTAATCTATCGATCAACTGACGTTCATATAACTTGCGTGTTTGTTGTATGCTCTTTATACGCTCGTTTTGTGTGAAAGGAGCGGTATACCCCATACTTGCGTGACCCAAAAATGGAAAAATCAGTTCCCCTTGATTGAAAATAGTCTCTTTAAAAGAGCTGACCGTTACGCCATTGAAAATCAACTCAGTTAATCGAGTCAACATATCCTCTGGATTGTACTGCGGCGGACAAACACCTAAAATAAAGCTCAATAAATGTGTCTTTTCATCCATGGGCAAAGCAGGTTGCCTCATTTGTATGTCTTCAATCAAAAATTGATGATCTATTCGAGCCTGTAGGAGATTGAAGGGTGTCTCTCTTAAGCGATAAACCACTGCCCGAGCACATATTTTTGCGGTCAATTGATTGAGCTCCATCTCATTGTCTTGGATAAATTTCAAAGCAGGAGCTACCTCAATAGATCTGCCAGGACTTAACCGTTTCCTTTGAACGGTTCTTTTCAGCATTTGTTTCAGATCTTTAGGCAGATGGTAGCGCTCAAGGCCTGCAAAATTATCATTGGCTTCAACCATTTGGAGTAGATAGATCTGTTCAGCAGCTTTTTGTGCGCTAAGTCTTGTTACATAATGAGAAAACAGCGGGCAATTCAACCTTTCTGCCACTAATCTGAGCTCATCGTTTTCTACAGTAGATTGAAGAAGGAGGCGAAGATTTGAGATCTGCTCTGTTAAATCAACAGAGTGTAATACCCTAAGTTTTGCGACTTCTTCAATTTGGAGCGACACCAGGTGGTTTGCATAAGCCCGTCGAAAGCAGAGTTCTTTTTGTGATTCAAAGGTTGCAAGGCCCCATTTTTTGGCAATGACATTGAGCGTCTGAAAGTCCAAGTCCTCTGCAAGGAGCGTGAGTTTGTTTTGCCAAAAGAGATTAGGCGCTGTCCATGAGGGAAGATCGGTCAGATAACGATGGATGGACTCGCAAATATCTTGACAAAACAGTGAAAAATGCCATGACGCTTCTGTGAGCCAGAAGGCATCCTCTGTATTTCGCACTCGCTCATCAAAAGGGCTTGGCATTTTGGATATAAATGCTTCGAAATTTCGGTATCCCAGTTTTTCGACCAAACGAGTGATATCAGATGCTATATGTTCCAGGTGCGTAGGATCGGCACGAGATCCTTCAGAGATCAGTGAGGACTGTGTGTAAAAGGCAAAAGCAAGCTGCTTGAGTCTCTTTAATTGGGACAGGTGTTCAAAAGGCAACGCTTTTGGAAGCAGTGGATTGACAACTCTTAAGCGATTTGCAACTTCATAACGTTGCTTCAAAGCTGCAAATGTTCTTAAAGTGTTGCCATCCGAGGCGCGTTCGAATGGACCAATCTTTGCGTCTAGCAACAAAAGAGCCACCTCCTGGTTTTGCAGGATGATGATTTCAAGCAGGGTACGAGATATACCAAGATAATGGTAGTGAGCATCCCAGCCCAATTTATGGATCAGAAGAAAACAAAAAGCTGCGGCATTTTGTGCATCAATATGCAACTTGGGTGACTCCTCAGCCATACATAAGGTCTGGATCATCGCCAATAGCGCTCTGTCTGAAACATCAGGAGAGTCACTCCGAACATATTGTTCAAGCGTATAGAGATAATGTAGGGTATTTTGGTGAGTTGTTGGTTTTGCAAGATATGACCTCACAAAAGAATCAAAAGACTCGCTATGTGAAACCTCTGCGTCTGAAAATGGCCTGGGGATAACGCCCGTTGTTCTCCATTGATGATACAACCTACTCATAGCCTCCTCATGACGCATTCCATTTTCAAGATAAAAATGAAAAGAATTTTTCTGGAGATGAAGTGAGGGTTTGATAGAGAGACCTCCACGATATCCGAAATAAGCCCATAGGAATTCAGCTTGAAGATAGGCATCGTCTTCGTTCTTAATCTCAGCGATATCATCCTTATCAAGCAACATCTTACGATTTTTTTCTATCCCTTTCAGTTCAACCGATGATGAAAAGATTAGTTTTTTTGCTTCACTGACATCATAGCTGAGCGTGTCACGGCAAAAAATTCTAAGCATCTCTTCAGTGAGCTTTGTGGGTTTTGTATCAGGAGGGATTAGAACTTCCATATGATCCAAAATCTCTTTTTGTTGAGCCATGTGTCGCACGGCTTGATAACAATCAAAACCAGGGCTATCAAAATCAGGGTATTGGTGATGAGCTTCACTGTCTAAGATCTGTACCACATCAGAAAGAAAAGGAGTTCCTCCTTTATTTACCCTTGCGGCGTATTCACTGGCAGCAGAAATCCGCGCCTCCAGACATCCTATCTCATTTTCATAAACAAATTTATGAAAGAAAATAATAAGAGACAGGTGTGACATATGACGACTTGATTCAACCAAATCAGTAATCATCTCTTGAAGTGTGTGAATATGATCAATGCTTAGATCGGATGGGATTTCGATATGGTGGAGGCTCGCTAAGGTACGAATCTTCAACAACAACAATCTATCTATTATAGGTCCATCTGGATGAGCCAGAAGATCTCGGATGATATCTTCTTTAGGATCCACTTGAATTTCTACATAGGTACGGTCAGCACCTGAAGCATGTCCCATAAAAATAGCGCCTCTTTTTATGATGAATAAGATTTTGGACTCATGGCTAATTTTTAGCTTTTCAGGATTCGTGGGCTCACGAGACGTGAGAAAAGCCCATTCCCGTTCTTGATAGAGATGTACGGAAACGTTGTTATAAGGATCTCTTATCACATGATGTTGAAGCCTATCTTTATCCGAGGAAAAAATTGCTGACAAAATATGTGGGTCTTGCCCTTTTTGGTGAAGGTGGGCGAATTCTAAAAATCGTTGATTCATCTTGATAAAACGCAAGCACTCCAAAACCCGAATACTGTCTGCCATCACTTTTCCACGCAGCGTGCCGTCCATTCCCATTTGTCGTGCTGTACGTATCAAATCGGTGAGTTGACAGGCTATATGATCACTTGGTGGGTGTGCATCATTCCAAAAAATGGGTTGTGCATCGCAGATCTCTTTGATTTGTGAAGGCCAATAAACAACTGGCTCCAAAACGGGCATAGAAAGGTTAGGGGCAGGTTGTCCCAACCTATCGCGAAGCTCTTCCGTGAGTCCCCAGAGCAACATCAAATATCCCGAATGTTTTCCATTTTTTAAAAAGGAGTAAGTGAAACGTTCTTTATAGGGCTCCATAGATAACGCTTGATAGAAGGGTAAATGACGTGTCCTTTCTACAAAAGCATCCCACTCAGGTTCAATTGATAAGCTCGAAATTCGTGGGAAAAGTTCTTGTAGATTTCGAGATTCAGCCAATAAAGTTTGAAATTCAATGAAAAGGCTTGGATGTTCTTTTAATTGGGGTGTTTTTTTAAGTTTCGGATGATGCTCTGTCAGCAGAGCTGCAATATGCATATCTAGAAGAGAGAACGCCGTTGATTGCAATAAAGCTACGGTTGGGATTGGGTAGATTTTCGCGTAAAGCGCTAGTTGGTCAAGGTAGGGTTTGACCAAAGGCCGCGTTTTAGCCCCTTCTGCTTGCATCAAGAAAGTTAATCCATCACACATCCACGAAAAGCTTCGACTGCGTCCTTCCGCTTCCAAACCTTGTATGGTATTCAACCAACGAGTTGTATCAGATGCTTCAGAGAAAGCTTTCAACAAGTGTTCTGCACTTTTTTCACGGTTTGCATAGATACTGGACTTTCTATTCAGTTCGGCTTGAAAAGCCAGGTGCCAATTGCGATGAAAAGTGAGGAGGGATCCCTTAAAAAGCTCTTTTTCTGCAAGGATATACCCTTTTATATCCTCTTTGTCACTATCATTTAATAACATGAGATTTTGAACAAAGCAATGATCATGAAAAGGCAGTTTGTAGACTCTAAGTTCTTCTAAAACCGTGAACGATTGAATGAACTGGATGGCATGTTCTATTTCCCTCTTGAACAGGTTTTGGTCTACGATTGTTAAATAATGAAAGATAGATTGTAGTTGTTTACGATATTCTTCCGTTTCAATATCCAGAAGTTTTCTTGTAATCGAAATGATCCTCGATCTATCGTTGTCTTCAAAAAACAAATGAATGGTGTTGGCAATGAAGTAGGGATATTTTGATTGTCCCAGCAGATGATGCAGTTCATCAACAGGCTCGAACAGTTTATTATCAATTAACGTAGCAACTGCTCTCAGAAAATCAGTGGTGGGTTCTTTGTCGCAAAAGGAGGCTAGAAACTTAGAAAAATAGGGGTGCGATTGAAAATCAATCAATGGTTGTATGCTGTGATCAAAGAGCTTGCTGATGGCAAAATAATAGGTTTGTCCAGCCTCTGAGCTCAACAAGGCCGATTCATGGGGTTTCAACTGAACGATATGTTCAGTGAGTTGTTTAAGATAACCTGCAATATTTGCTGAAGAATATCCTGAATTGCTGGCCGTGTCTGCTAACAATCTCAGATAATGAGGACTCAATTTATGACCATTAGAGGTTAACCTTGCAACAGCCTCTCTTAAAGGTTTGTCCACAAGGGCGTTATGGAAGTGCGTGATAAGAGCAAAAATATCTATTGAACTGTCTGACACCATGGGGATTAATGCGCGCAACAGGAGTGTTTTTTGAGCGGTCATGGGGTAAATCATCTCATCTTTGACCTCGGTCAAGGCCTGAATGACATCTAATCTCGGTGGATCTTCGGCTAGCGCTGCGGCGAACCATCCGACCAACACTTTGCGATGGATCGCTTCGTTGATTTTTAAGAAAACAAGAAGGATATCTTGTATCTTTTGAAAAGAAGGATGTCCCGCTAGCTCGACCTCCGCAGTCATCAACCAAGTGGTTAACTTTTGCAAATTAAAACCCTTTTCATCCACAGGAACCGCTTGAAAAGCGGTAATGGCCTCGGATAAGCGACCCTTTATGAGTTCTGGAGCATCCTCAATGGATGAAGTGAAACAATCAATTACGAATTTACGAAGCGATAGATGAGACATTTAAGAAGAATATAAAATTAACGGGAACAGAAGGGTACTCAAAAAAAGGTGTATTTGCAAATTATATAGTCTATATGGCGTTATTCCGGACCCAACCCCAACTCAATATGAAGGTCGAAACCCATGCAAGGGCACAGGGTCCCAATCGTTTTGCTGCAAGATTTTAGCTCATTTGACAAAAATTATATTTTAATCTAAAAAATAAATATGAGTTGCTTTCATTCCAAATGTTGGGCCAGGGTCCAGCTTACCCACTCGTATGGGTGAACAGACACTTTTTTCACCGAGCGGGACTTTAACCAAATCAATGCCTAGTGTCGATTTTGAGCGGACGCTTCCTGTTGGATCCAAGGCATCAAATAAAGACGTTATCGCCTTTAAGAACATCATTGACTTTTCTAAAAAAACCATATTGATCAATTGGTTGCCATGTAATTGGTCAGGCCGATCAACATTGTTCATAGGCAGTTATAGATTCCCGCTTGCGAGGTGAACACGGTAGAGCCTAAATGACATCTATGGTCTTTCGACCTAGGACGCCATGAAACAAAAAATGCATGTGTAGAAGTGGATAATTGTCTTAATTCACGACGCGTTTTATCAAATTTTGCATGACTGGAAAATTCAGTTGATGAACTCGATAATCGACTTACTTGATTAAAATGCATCTTCGCTTGTTGTACATAGTAGGTATTTGGGCTGATATTTTGCAGCTTCAAATAGATTTGTGTCAGTTTGTGATGGCATTCCATGCGGTGGATATCGTCACCATGAAGCAGCAACTCCTTGTATTGATCGATGATGCTTAAAAAGTCATCTTCAGTTTTTGCTCGATCAGTTCTGTGATACAACAGTGATGATCTGGTAAAGGTATATGTATCAACACCGAGTTCATTCCATGTGTCATCACAAATAGCTTGATCGATCCATCGTCTTAATGCGCATGCCGCAATGGTCGCTTGATAGGATATCTCTGAAGTGATCTCACGAACACCATAAAAATGACAGCGGGCTTTTAAGTATAACAATGTGGCAACGAGGGTCGGTAGTCGAGGGTCCAATGTGCACAAGAGCAAGGCTAATTCATGTGTGGATTTTTTAGATTGATTAGCCCAGTTTGCATAAATTGCTTTTTCAGCGCGAGTAAATAATAGATGAAGGATCTGCTCACATTGCTCGATCAGTAAAAAAGAGAATATAGGGGCAGAGGATTGCATTTGGCAGTTTGCAATACAGGTTAATACTCTGATTGACAATATAATTGTATTTTTGTTCTGTGATGAATCAATGGCGTTATCCAGGATCATCTGGTTTCCAATTTTAGCATAGAGTTGATGGTGCCCTTTTTTAGTAATCGTGGTGTTGTCTCTGGTTAAATAATTTGCAATAAATTGTAGTATGGTTGGATATGGTAGTTTTGGCGATAGATCAATTTTGATTTTTTTATGGGATAGAAAATCTCTTATTCCCTGATTAAGATTAAGTGCTGTTGAATAAAATACAAAAAACAAACCATGAATGTCTTGTAAACAATAATGAACATGTCGTTTATCTTTGTATTTATTTTTAATGCCGTGGTTTAGGAGCACAGGCATTTTGTCGTGTTGTCCATGATTCGTAGTATAGAGCTTGAGTCGATGAAATTGAATCCAGTTGACCAATCGGTTCAATTGAGAAAGCGTTCTACGAGATATGATCCTTTTTGTGTATAATTCAGTCAGTTGATTCCAGTGGTCATCTGACACCAAACCCAGCATAAGTTTCATGGATTTGAATAAGTTTAAAACACCATATATTTCGTGTTTGAATACATATAATTCTCTCAGTTTAGGGATGTACTTGTCTAAATCTAGTCTGGTTTGATTTACCACCAATGCATGCATAGTCATGTGAGGGCTTGGTAATATCCTTGCAAAATCATGGGTCATTAAGTCCATATAATGAAAATACAATCCTTTGTTCCCCATGAGATAACCTGGTCTCATGAAATTGAATGTTAGCATGTGTTTTGTACAATTTGCGTGTGACCGAATTAATTCTGCCATTTTTTCAGGCGTTTGCACCAGCGTAAACTGACCTATTTCTGAGCAAATATCGGTGATAGGGAGTGGGTAT
>CAMBHM010000049.1 GCA_945867185.1 Legionella genomosp. 1 | reverse complement strand
CCATCCCCGTGATGCATTAGGCGTGTGGCAAGCTTCTGCATCACGAGAACGGCGGCCATATAGGCTACAAGTAACTCTGTACTGTCGTATTTTTCGGCATCTAGTTGCTTTGATAAATCTATCGTCTCCAAATACAACAACTGATCCGCTGGTATCGGCATATCATCCTCCCAAAACAACTCAACACACCGACGTTCTGAGGCTTGCTCCTAGGATCCATGATGCTATTAAGATCGCTGGATCCCGCGGTCAAATCGTGGGACGTCGGTTCGATAGTGCGTCATCACACCTATTTTAAATGTAGATTAAAACCAAACAACTGTCAAATAGTGTATAAATCACATTGTTTGTATTAAAGAACCGCATGATCCCGAATAAAAAGTAACTAACCTTATTAGCGATACCATTGCTCCGCATAGTCACAGCTCGAAACATCAGATGACACAATGTAAAAGTCAAAAACGGTTTATGTGGAAGAGCTCTCAAAAAAATTTCTTCTGGTTCGGAACCTATTGTTGTTTCAGAATCACATCTATGTTAGAGTAGGTTCATATTTTATATGCATCAAGGTGCACGATATGGACTGGGAAGCGTTTGGGTTTAAAGATGATCCATTGAAAACATCCCCTATTACGAAATCAACACTAGATTTGTTTACAGGTCATGCTGAAGACGTTCGAATATGTGCGAGTGTATTAACAGGTAGTAATGTTCGTATTGTTATCGAAGGTGCCAGAGGTGTCGGTACAACCTCGTTTGCCAATTATCTTCGGTTTAGCGCAGAGGATAAAAAAAATTATTTTACACCTAGAACAGAAATAAAAATGGAGCAAGGTTGGCGTTTTGAAACATTACTTGCGGCAATCATAGGCAATTTCATCCGAGAAATTGAGCTACTACCCAATAATGATGCACTGATAGCGGATGAACGATTTCATACCGCAAAGGCCCTTTCATCACGCATTGCCGAAACCTATCGTTCTTTCGGTGTAGATGCATTTGGATTCGGTGCAAATTATAGTAAGCAAGCGGGTGTTGTAACGCAGCCCGTTATTGTCCCTTCATCAACACTGGGGCATCATTTTGAAGATTTAATTGCACTGGTGAGAGATGCCGGCTTCCGGAAAGGCGTGTTGTTTCAGCTTAATAATTTAGATGTTGGAGAAATACACAGCCCGGACGATATGAAATACTTACTGAATGCGCTGCGTGATTATACTCAAATAGATGGGAGCAACTGGCTTTTTGTCGGCGACCTAGGTCTTCGAAAATTTATTGCGCAACACGTGGATAGATTGGATGACATTATTTCTTATGAAGTCACCATTGATCCGCTCCCTGTAACGGAGATTGAACAGATGATCGACAAACGTGTCCTGTTTTATAGTGAATCAGAAAAGGCTGAGTTACCGATTGAAAAAGACGTATTCTATTACCTGTATCACATCACCAAAGGGCGTCTCAGGTACGTATTTGGGTTAACGTCTCGTCTGATGAGTCGGTTGTCTGTGGGTAATTTAACAGACAAAGTAACGCTTGAAATTGCAAAACCCATGTTGATGAAATTAGGCAGGGACAGAGTGCAGCGTTCAGGCATCACGGCCATTGAAGAAGATGTGCTACGATCGCTCGTCATATCAACCGCTGTTTCACCATCTGATATGGCTAAAACATTCAAAAAAACCACGCAATATATCGGCAGAGTCCTGGCTAGCTTGGTCCATAAAGGACTTGTTACCTCTAAAAAAGAAGGTCGCGATCGAAAGTATACACCCACGATTGATGCGGTTATTGCATATACAGATATTTCTTAAGATCCGTCTGATACATTCAGTGATAGGTGGTGGAGTGACTTATTGGGCACGTGAATTCAAGACAATGGGTTATACTGTAATTAAATACATGCCTGTCGTCTCTCCACTGATTAAGCGACTACGACCCATCAACCGACATCGAGGTGACTATTGTGCGCTGTACCAAAGAAGCCATGAAACCCACTCTCACAGGATTTACCTTGCTCGAACTCCTCATCACGATCGCCGTTTTGTCTATACTCATGATGGTAGCCATGCCATCATTTAAAACGATGATGATGAATAACCGGATCTCTACGACAACCGATGCATTGGTCAGTGCTTTAAACTATGCCCGTCACACAGCGCTCTCTAAAAACACCAGCGTGATGATATGCCCTTGGTTGGCAGCAGGCTCAATGGCTTGTGGTGGGAGTTGGAGTACTGGTTGGATAGTCATCAGTCAACCAGTCCCTGTGCTGCTCTCAGCTTACAATACGGGCAGTCATGATCCTGTGGTTTCATCCACCATCACAAGCGCCACGTTTGATTCAAGGGGAATAACTACGACCACTGCACAGTTTACTGTGTGTGATAACCGTGGCGGAACTTTTGCTCGATCCGTGTCCGTCTTGCCCACAGGCTTTGTCCAAGCAGGGTCTACAGTTGGTAGTGCCGCCTGGGATGGCAGCGCACTGGTTTGTCCTTAGGAGCCGTCATGATGAGACACAGATCTGGATTTTCTCTACTCGAGGTATTGGTCGCCTTGGTGATCTTTGCGATAGGTTTATTAGGTATTGCAACCTTACTCCTGGTGGCCCATAAAACCAACAGCTCCAATTACATCAAACAACAAGCGGTCCAATCCGCTTATAATATTCTTGATCGCATGCATGCGAATCGTCAAACGGCCCTCACGGGGAGTTATAATGTCAACAACCTCGTGACCAGTGGCACACCCAGCATACCGAACACGCCCTCGCCTGATTGCAGCAGCGCCTCTTGTACCACAACACAGCTGGCAACTTATGACACGTGGTACTGGTTGGCAAAAGATCTCACCCAGTTGCCCAATGGATGCGGTAAAATCACCACAGCCGCGTCTGGCGTCAGCACCGTCTTCACCATCACCGTTCAATGGGATGACAGCCCCACCAAACAAACTTTCAATGCAACCGATCTCACCCCAACACAGCTGATTGTCCAAAGTCAGTTTTAAACTCAGTCCAAACAAGGGTGAATGAGTGAGCACCTACCCCGATTCTTTCCTATACTCATAGTATGGACTCTCCTTCAGGTGATGTGATGGACAACGCCGCCTACCGTCTCGCATGCATGACACGCCTTCCAAGGAAAACGGTGGGGTTTTCGTTGGTTGAAATCATGGTGAGCATTACCCTTGGGATTATTTTATCGCTTGCTGTCATAGGGGTCTATTTAGCCCAAAGAAACACCTACAAAACCAACGTCTCTCAAGCTGGGATCCAAAATACTGAAAATGCGATCGCAGCTCTCATTACACCAACGATTCGTTCAGCAGGCTTTGGTGGCTGTGCTACGCTCACCCAAGCGCTCTCAAACTTAAATCCAGGCGGGCCTCCCCCACTCGGAACCCTAAATACAACACCCGCCTTTCTCATGGGATATGATGCTGCAGCAGGCACAACACTCACAATCACCCAAACCAATGCCGCTAATAGCAACCAAGCCACCGATTGGCTACCGAGTTTAGACACCTCTCTAACCGGTCAAATTGAAGCAGTCAGCGATGTCTTGATCGTGTTGGGCAGTACCCCTGGTAGCACACCCATTGGAATTACCACGATTACAAATGGCGCACCCACGCTGGTATTACAAAATGCCACTGGCGTGATGGCAGGACAATTTGCTGCCGTGTCCGACTGCCTCAAATCGTCCGTGTTTTATATCACAGCGCTCGCAGGCACAACCGTCACCCATGCTGCAGGGGCCGGTGTTTTAGCCAATGCCACCAGTGGACTTCTTGTCAACTATGCCGCAGGATCTCAATTCATTATGCTCACTCAAACTGCTTTTTTCATCGCACGCGATCCAAGCGGTCAGTCCGCCTTAGTACGAGCCACGTTCAATCAAAATGGCACCTGGAGCATCCAAGCATTGGCCCCTGGTATTGAAACCATGCAAGTGCTCTACGGAATAGGAACCAGTGGCGTCCCCACACAATATGTGGCAGCCAGCGCTGTTCCCAATTGGGGACAAATTTATGCCATACGAGTTGGATTTTTAATCGAGGGACAGCAAGGCTCAACCACACGAGGACCCACACAATTTTCAGTCTTAGAAACCACAGTGAATGTGCCTGCAGACAATCGCCTGCGACACGTCTATGAAGTCACCATCCACTTAAGGAACTCAGCCTCATGAACGCCCACTTAGCACATGGTTCCGTTCTCATCCTCTCCCTCATGCTACTGGTGATGCTCACCCTCATGGCCGTTACCCAAGTTTCTTTTAATAGCATTCAAACACACATTGCCACCAACAGTGCCGATTTAAACGTGGCTTTTCAAACGGCAGAAGGTGCCCTCAATGAGGCAACCAATCAGTTGGTCGCAGGGACTATCGCAACCACCGGATTTTTATCCAACACCAACGGTTTGTATCTCGCCAATGCAACCAACCCCCCGCTTTTTAGCAGCATCGATTGGACCAATCCCAATGCCGTCATATTTGGTTTTCAAGGGGGATCCAGCACACAAGCAGCCTACCTCATCGAACAACTACCCTCTGTGGTGCGTCCAGGACAAAATATGATGACAGCAGCCCAGGTGTTTCGAATCACAGCCCGGGCTGTTGGTGCGAGTGGACAGTCTCCTGTCATGCTACAAAGCACGGAGCAATTGCAACAATGAAAGAGGATGACATGATGAACACCCTACTACATCGGGGATACCAACTGGGCATTGTCTTAGCAGCCTTCCTGCCTTTCTTAGCCATGGCAGTGCCGCCAGCCTTGATTGTTTCCCAGATCCCTCTCAAACTCGCAGCGCCCACACACCCACAAGTCTTGATAGCCATTGGAAACTCTGGATCGATGGATGGCACCCTAAGTGGCGCCATCATGCTCGGCTCAGGCACCCAACCCAGTGCATTGAGTAGCCTGCAAAACTCCAGTTCCCCCCTCAATTACAGCGTACCAACAGGCTTCACACCCCCCCTACAAGCAGCAGACGCCAGTGGTAATGCTCCTTATACGGTGAACCAAAGCGGTACGCTCTACGACAATGGCGCCAGTCGCTTGAATGTTGCAAAAGCAGGCGTTCAAGCCATTATCAGCGCTTATATGCAAAATACAGATTTTGCTTTAGAAACTTATAAAACCAGCGGCACCGGGCTTTATAGCACTTGGGTCTATTATATGTCTCCAGCCACAGGCTTTACCTTCACAAGCACCCCTGCGGCAGGAAGTCGTTATGTCACCAACCCATGCTATAACTATCCCTCTGCCTCCTCGACCATCCTTAGCAACTGTACTTCATTGGCCTCGCGTTATGGTGCATCATCCTTATCGAGTAGTCTTTATTTACAAATTTCAGCCTCCAGTGATGATCCAAGCATCAATGATGTCCTCTATGCAGGGGGGCAACCAGGCGTATTCGTTTCTTATAATGGGCCGTCCCCAGCCACCCCCTATCCTCCTAATTTTTCACTGACAAACTATAATAACAATGGCGTACTGATTCAATATAGTAATACCAATCCCAGTATTGGTGCCTTTGCAACAGGTCCAACCAATGCAGGGTTCGTCCCCTTCTCAACCGAAGTGTTCTATGCCAAACGGGGATTTGGATATTTCGCGAGTCAATCAGCCACCCTTGGGAACGTCCTTGTCCCCATGACGACAGCGGGAACCACTCCCACTACCAGCAGTGTCAACACCGCTATCAATGCTTTTTTACCGGCTTTAAAACCTGAAACCAACAGCACGAGCTCTACTGAAATCAAAAGTCTGGCTGGTCAGTCTCCTTTAGCCGGTCTACTCACAACCGCCAAAACCTACTTGACCGGTTTGCCGACCGCAACCTGCCCACCCAAACGCTATGTCATTTTAATTTCAGACGGTTTACCGACACAAGATTTGGCTGGAAAATCATGGCCTCCCTTAGGTAGTGCTGCAGCTACAGGATATGGCGTGACGGCCACTTTCAATACCGATGGCTCACTCAATACCACCAATGATCAGGCCTTAACCGATACCATTACTACTCTAAAGGCTCTGGCAACTGCGGGGATCAAAACCTATGTAATCGGCCTTGGTGCAGGCGTCGATCCGACTATCAATGCCCAGGCAGCCGCCACACTCACTGCCATGGCCGTTGCTGGCGGCACTGTTAATTATTACCCTGCAACCAGTCCAACCACCTTAGTCAGCAACTTGAATAACATTTTAATTTCGGTTCAAAATGGCTCTTTTTCCACAACAGAAGCGGCAGTCAGCTCTACCCATTTACAACTAGGCACCGTTGAATACCAAGCAAGCTTCACTGGCAGTGACAAAACGTATCAAGACTGGACCGGGGAAGTGGTTGAAAAAGCGCTTGATCCCATCACAGGCTTCCCTACAGGCCCAAGCCTCTGGTCAGCTCAAACCAAGCTCGATGCACAGAGCACTCGCTTGATTGCCACTTGGAATCCCACCTTAAATAGTGGTGCAGGGGGCGGTACCGCGTTTCAGTGGGCCAATCTCAGCGCCACACAACAATCACAGTTGCAACCCAGTGATACGCTCGGCTCCAGTCGAGTCTCCTACTTACGTGGTAGCAGTGCATTAGAAAAACGAAATGGGGGGACCTTTAGAAACCGCACACACCTACTTGGAGATATCATCGATAGCTCTCCACTCTATGTGGGGCCCCCAGCAAGCGCGTTTCTTTTTGGATCGTCTAGTTACGTCAGTTTCGTACAAGCAAAAGCCAACCGACAAGGCATGCTGTACGTCGGTGCAAACGATGGCCTGTTACATGCATTCAATGCCTCCACAGGTGCTGAACAATTCGCTTTTATCCCCAATGGCGTATGGAATAACCTCTATACTCTCACTGCTCCTTTATACAATCAAAATCACTTGTTTTTTGTTGATGGTTCACCCCAATCAGGAGATCTACAATTTTCAGACGGCACTTGGCACACCCTCCTGGTTGGCGGAGAAAGTGGCGGCGGATCAAGTGTCTACGCACTCGACATCACCGATCCTATGAGTATCAACTCTGAAACAAATTTAGCAAGTGCAGTCTTATGGGAGTTCACAGACACGGATCTTGGTTTAAGTTATAGCCAGCCTCAAATAGTACAAATCGCTCCAACGAGTAGTACCTCCCTGCGTTTCGCCGTATTGTTTGGCAATGGATATAACAGCACCAACAACAAAGCCCTGTTGTATGCTATCAACCCTGAAAATGGTCAAGTGCTCCGAAAGCTTGATCTCTGTGGTGCCGTCCCCAGTGCCTGCAATGCGGCTTTACCACAAGGGCTGTCAAGCGTCGCTGTAGGCCAACTCGACGGATTACAAACTCAACCCATGACAACCGTGTATGCAGGTGATTTACAAGGCAACCTATGGGCGATTGATATCTCAAACAGCAGTCCTGCTGCATGGACAGCTAAGGTGCTGTTTCAAGCAAAAGATGCCAGTGGTAGTGCTCAACCCATTACTACCAGCCCATTGGTCACTTTAAATCCCAGCTATCCAAGGTATCAGGGTCTATTTGTCCTATTTGGAACCGGCCAATTACTGATTCAAGGTGATCTCACTAGCACCCAGAAGCAAACCGTCTATGGCGTGTGGGACAAACCAGGCACAAGTACCACCTACACCCGAAGCAATCTACAATCACAAACGTTAACGCTTGTCACAGCAGCCGTGTCTGGATTACCGCAAGACATCATCACCGCCACCACTAATGCGGTACCTTGGGCCAGTAAATTCGGTTGGTATGCTGATCTGCTCACCGGTGGCCAGCGGATTATTACAGAGCCACAACTACTCAATGGTTCCTTCATCACCGCTGTGAATGCGCCCCCTGCAACAGCCTGCGGCGTGCCTTCCTCCTTATTCCTTGATATCAACTATCAAACTGGCGGCGCGTACCCCAATCGTCAACTCGACATCACCGGCAATGGGATCATCAATACAAGTGATCAATACAATGGTTCAAATCCTATAGGCGTCGTGCTGATCCCAGGCTATGCGAGCTCACCAACCTCCGTTGGTCCCAATAAAAACAACAATATGGTTCAGATCATCACCATGTCAGGCGGACAACAAATCTCCATCATCGATCTCAACAATACCACGCGACAAACCGGATGGTGGCAACTGCAATAAGGAAACCCTATGCGTACAACAAGACAGATCAAAGGCTTTACGCTCATCGAACTACTCATCACACTGGTGATCATAGCCATCCTCATGAGCTTGGCTTTCCCCTCTTATCGCACATGGATTTTAAAATCACACCGGACAGATGCCATGGCAACTCTGTCACAAGATCAAGCGATACTGGAACGCTGTTACGCGCAAACATTCGCATACAATCAGGCCTGTGCCTCGTTGCCTGCCTTTCCTCAAGCCTCCCCCTTGGGGTATTACACCATCACACTCACCAATCAAACGGCCACCACTTATACCCTAACCGCTACAGCTACCGGCGTACAAACAGCAGACACTGCATGCACCACCTTCACGTTGAATCAAGCCAATCAAAAAACGGCGACACAATCTGCCTGTTGGAATCCCTAATCCATCGTATTCCGATATCGCTTATATCCAATCAATAAAATCACAAACGTAAACCCTAAGATGGGAATCAACTCTCTCCAAACCTCCAATAATCCATTTCCTTTTAACAAAATTCCTCGAACTATGACTAAAAAATGCGTCAACGGCAAGACACTTCCTATCCACTGTGCCCATTCCGGCATCCCCCGAAAAGGAAACATAAAACCCGACAATAAAATAGAAGGTAAAAAGAAAAACATGGCACTCTGCACCGCTTGCAATTGGTTACTCGCAAGAGTTGAAAACGTTAATCCCACTGCCAAATTGGCAGCGATAAAGGGCAAGCACAAGATCAATAACAGCATAATGCTACCCATCATCGGCACCCCAAATAATAATTTCGCCATGATTAATATCAATGAGACTTGGGTGTACCCCACCACGATATAAGGTACCATTTTCCCAATCATCACCTCCAACGGTCGAAGGGGTGTCGATAATAAATTCTCCATCGTCCCACGTTCAACTTCTCGTGTGATAGCAAGGGCTGTGATCACC
>CAMBHM010000048.1 GCA_945867185.1 Legionella genomosp. 1 | reverse complement strand
CACATCCGCATAAGGCACTGGCGAAGGATAGATCCCTGCAGCAACCAAACCGGCTACATGAGCCATATCTACCAATAAATAAGCCCCTATCTCATCGGCAATAGCACGGCATCGTGCCCAGTCTACCACTTGAGAGTAAGCAGAGAATCCTGCAATCAAGAGCTTCGGGCGATGTTCCTGTGCCAAGGCCTGCAAGACTTCATAATCAATAAGTTCCGTTTCGAGATTAAGACCATAGGGCACGCTATGATATAACTTTCCGGAAAAGTTAACCGAGGCGCCATGCGTCAAATGTCCGCCATGCGGCAGCGCCATGCCGAGAATCGTGTCACCAGGTGAGAGCAATGCCATCATCGCGGCTGCATTGGCCTGAGATCCAGAGTGTGGCTGTACGTTGACATAGTCTGCTGAAAAAAGCTGCTTGGCACGCGTTATCGCCAATTCTTCAACGATATCGACCTGTTGGCAACCACCATAATACCGTTTTCCGGGGTACCCTTCGGCATATTTATTTGTCAAGACAGAGCCTTGTGCCGCCAAAACCCGAGAACTCACGTAGTTTTCAGATGCAATGAGTTCCACGTGATCTTCTTGACGTTGTTTTTCAGCTTGAATGGCTTCCCACAAAGGCTTGTCAAAGGCCTCCAGGTCCTCATTGATAGGGATCATCCGATATCCTATTTGATGATTAAATCATTACGAACTTGCCGTACGCCCGCTGTATGCGCTGCAATAATTCCCGCATGCTTTTTCACAGAGGTATTGTCTACAAATCCACTCAACTGCACGTCATCTTTAAACGTTTTCACTTGTATTGAAAATCCACGACTGCCTAAGCCATCCACCAAACGTGCTTTCACCTTGGCCGTGATAGCAGCACTATCCATATACTCCCCCATACTTTCACGCTTAGCAGGTGAAGTGCATCCCAAAAGACACAGGATGAGAACGACGGACATACATCCCTTCACTATCTGTAACATGGAGACTCCCGTTTTGTAAACTGAACGATGTTGAGTGGGCAGCGATGAACAACATCCACCCACTCATTGTCTTACTATTTAGCGTGCACCTCAGCTTTTAATTGATTCGCTAAGTAAGGCACGATCCGAATACTACTACCGCGTGGGGTATAGCCTGCGTAGACATGATACCCACTCCAAGCATCAACATACAAATTCATCCCTGCATGACAATACCCATAGTAATACAGGGAAATATAATGCGGTGCTTCAAAACTATAAATGTTAAAAGGCGATAGAGGCAAGCCATCATCGAATACACCATATACACGAACATCATCATAGCTGGTATTGATCACTTCAATTTCACAATAACCAGGCCATTTCAAATTCTTTTCAATCGGTTTGGTATCCGACTTGTCTGTATCCGGATGCACATGCTGATTCGCAGCAAATACCGTCGAGCACAAGCTCATACAAAGTCCAACAATCAATGCGTTCAATTTCATACTATTTCCTTAAGTTACAACGAGCCTCAGATGGTAGCAAAGTATTCAATTTAGTCAACAGGTTTTTAATATCACCATTATTCTCACACCAACTCGCTCTTGAAACCCTTAGCGTAAACAATGGTTGATTGAGCATGAAAAAATATCGCCTGAATAAATAGAAACATGATCATTTAACGATTTTGAGCTATGATCCCTCTTTTAAATTCGGGAGCTTCGTATGAAGGTGGGTCAGGACAGTCTTGCGACAACGGCACAATTGCATGTAGAGGGTAACACTTACCACTATTACAGCCTTAAAATTGCTGAAGAATCCCATTTTAAAGGCTTACATAGACTTCCGTACACCCTCAAAGTCCTGTTTGAAAATTTATTGCGATTTGAAGATGGCGTCAGCGTGACCACACAGGATATCAGCGCCCTTGCCAATTGGATCCATACAAAATCATCCACCCATGAAGTAGCTTTTCGACCCACTCGAGTGCTCATGCAAGATTTCACCGGAGTCCCTGCGGTCGTTGATTTGGCCGCCATGCGTGCTGCGTTGTTAAAGCTGGGCGGCGATCCAAGTCGCATCTCCCCACTCTCACCCGTTGATTTGGTCATCGACCACTCCATCATGGTTGATAAGTTTGCAACCAAGGACTCCTTAAGCGTCAACACCACCATTGAAATGCATCGCAATCAAGAGCGGTATCAATTTTTGCGCTGGGGACAAACAGCTTTCAACAATTTTCAAGTCGTTCCCCCCGGCACTGGTATTTGTCATCAAGTGAACCTTGAATATTTAGCCCGCACCGTTTGGAGCCGTGAGGTAAATGGCGTCACGTATGCTTATCCAGACACCCTGGTTGGTACCGACTCCCACACCACCATGATCAATGCACTTGGTGTGTTGGGCTGGGGGGTTGGCGGCATTGAAGCGGAAGCCGCGATGCTTGGGCAGCCTGTTTCTATGCTTATTCCAGAGGTCATTGGATTTCAGTTCACTGGTCATTTAAAAGAAGGCATCACGGCCACCGATCTCGTCTTAACCGTTACCCAACTGCTTAGAAAAAAAGGCGTCGTCGGAAAATTTGTTGAGTTTTATGGCCCAGGATTGGTAGATCTCCCCTTGGCCGATCGCGCAACTATTTCCAATATGGCGCCAGAGTATGGAGCGACGTGTGGCTTCTTCCCTGTCGATGCAGAAACCATCCGATATTTACGTTTAACAGGCCGTGATGAGCATACCATTGCGTTGGTAGAAACTTATAGCAAAGCACAAGGCCTTTGGTACGATGCATCAAGCCCCGATCCCGTCTTTACCGATACATTAACCCTTGATCTTTCTAGCGTAGAACCCTCTTTGGCCGGCCCCAAACGACCTCAAGACAAGGTCAATTTGAGCACCTTACCCATTGAGTTTGACCGATTTTTAAATGAGCTACATAAAAGCTCTGAGAAAAGCACCGCTTTCCCAGTCTCAGGAGAAGATTTTAAATTACATCATGGCGATGTGGTGATAGCAGCCATCACCAGCTGTACCAACACCTCCAACCCGAGCGTTTTGATGGCAGCAGGTCTTGTAGCTAAAAAGGCCATTGAAAAAGGCCTGCAACGAAAACCCTGGGTCAAATCTTCCTTAGCTCCTGGCTCAAAGGTTGTAACCGATTATTTAGTCCACGCAGGCTTACAACCCCATCTTGATGCCTTGGGATTTAACTTAGTTGGCTATGGCTGCACCACCTGTATTGGTAACTCAGGCCCCCTGCCCGATGCGATCGCACACACGATCACCGATCATGATCTCGTCGTCTGCTCGGTGCTCTCTGGCAATCGAAATTTTGAAGGGCGCGTGCATCCGCAAGTACGTGCAAACTGGCTTGCCTCTCCGCCCCTGGTCGTTGCCTACGCGCTCAGTGGGACAACGCAACTCGATCTGTCTCGTGATCCTTTAGGGCATGACCAGAAAGGCCAACCCGTATACTTAAAAGACATTTGGCCCACCAATGCCGAGGTCGCTTTCGAAGTAGCCAAAGTAACCGGCGGGATGTTCCGTAAAGAATATGCGGACGTATTCCAAGGCGATGCCGAATGGCAGGCGCTACCAACTGGAAACGGCGATACATACGCCTTTAATGAGGCCTCCACGTACATTCAACACCCGCCTTTTTTTACACATTTAAAACCGAAGCCTGCCCCCGTTAAAGCAATCCATAACGCATACATGTTGGCATTGTTAGGAGACTCCATCACCACCGATCATATTTCACCTGCCGGCTCCATCAAAGCCGACTCTCCAGCTGGACTTTACTTATTAGCCAAAGGAATTAAAGAGCCAGATTTTAACTCCTATGGGTCGCGCCGAGGCAATCACGAGGTCATGATGCGCGGCACGTTTGCCAATACTCGCATTCAAAATGAGATGGTTCCAGGGGTGGTAGGGGGGATGACCCGCTTTATTCCCACAGACAAAATCATGCCCATTTTTGATGCGGCTCTGTTGTATCAAGCAGCGAAGCACGATCTGGTGATCATTGCCGGCAAGGAATATGGAACAGGATCTTCTCGAGACTGGGCGGCCAAAGGCCCTTACTTATTGGGAATCAAAGCGGTGATTTGTGAGAGTTTTGAGCGCATCCATCGCTCGAATCTCATTGGTATGGGAATATTACCACTTCAATTTCTAGAGGGTACGTCTCGTAAAACCTTACACCTCACTGGTCAAGAAAGAATCAACATTGCTGTAGACGCGTCCTTAAAACCAGGATGTACCCTGCCAGTAACCCTGATCTATGAGGATGGTCGCTCAGTGCAACTACCAACTCTCTGTCGCATTGATACCATGAATGAACTTGAATATTACAGAAATGGTGGTATTCTGCACTATGTGCTTCGTCAATTAGCACCAAAATAACCATCGCTACTATGCAACATGCGAGCCCCGAGCACGAGAAAATGCTCGGGGCTCTATTTTATCGTCATTGAGGATTTGTTGTGCAACAACCAAAACGAATATTGAGTGTTTTTTCATTGGTGATGATAAACGTCATTGCAGTCGATAGTTTAAGAACATTACCTATCACTGCAAAATTAGGGATCTCCTTGATCTCCTATTACCTGCTGGCCGCCCTGATTTTCTTTATCCCAGTAGCCTTGGTCGCAGCAGAGTTGGCAACCGCTTTCCCGAGTACAGGTGGTATTTACGTGTGGGTCCGCGAAGCATTTGGCCGCCGTGCGGGATTTATTACCATCTGGTTACAATGGATCTATAACGTCGTCTGGTATCCAACGATTTTAGCCTTCATCGCAGCCACCATCGCCTACCTTTTTAACCCAGCACTCGCCAATAATAAGTTTTTTTTATTAGGAACAATCGTTGTCTTGTTTTGGATCTTTACCTTGCTCAATTGTTTTGGGATGAAACTTTCCAGTCTCGTCAGTATCTTGGGTGCTTCCCTCGGCACCCTGCTCCCCATGATTGGCGTGAGTGTATTGGGAGGCTATTGGCTCCTTCAAGGACGTCCAATTGAAATCGTACACCCTCTCTCTTGGTTCCCTGATTTCAGTTCTTTTGGAAATTTATCCCTCTTTTCAGCCGTGCTCTTTGGCTTGCTCGGCATGGAGATGTCTGCGGTGCATGCCGAAGAAGTAAAGAACCCGCAGCGGGATTACCCTCGCGCCCTACTCCTCTCAACTATCCTGATTTTTGCAACTTTGGTACTGGGATCACTTGCCATTGTAATGGTGGTGCCCACACAGGAATTGAGCGTGGTCTCAGGACTGATCGATGCATACGCTATTTTTTTTAATGCCTACCACTTACCTTGGATGACGTCGATCACGGCTGTATTCATCATCCTCGGAGGATTAAGTGGCGTATCCGCTTGGATCATTGGCCCAACTAAAGGCCTATTGGTCGCCGCCCGCGATGGATGCATCCCCGAACGCTATGCACGAGTCAATCGTCATGGAGCGCCTGTCACGATCCTGATTGCTCAAGGCGTCATCTTTACCGCTTTGAGCTCCGTCTTCATTCTCCTAGACTCCATCAACGCCGCCTATTGGATTTTAAGTGCCTTGTGTGCACAAATGGCCTTATTGGTCTACGTGTTTATGTTTGCAGCAGCCATCAAATTACGCTACACCAAACCCAATCACCCCCGTGCGTACACCATTCCCGGCGGGTTTTTCGGGATCTGGCTTGTCGCCGGCACCGGACTTGTTTGTTGCCTTGCTACCGCCTTGATAGGATTTGTACCCCCAACGCAAATACCCGTTAATAACACGGTGTTCTTCCAAGCATTTTTGCTGGGAGGCCTATTGCTGTTTGTACTGATCCCTTGGATTCTGTCTAAGAAAAGCGCAGGATGATCCTTTCCTGTTTATTAAGATCTCTACTCTGGTAAAGACATCAAGCTCGCATTCCCACCGGCTGCTGTCGTATCCACTGTATAGGTTCGTTCATAACACAATCGTTGCAAATAATGAGGTCCGCCTGCTTTGGGGCCGGTACCAGATAGTCCCTCTCCCCCAAATGGTTGTAACCCAACAACTGCCCCAATCATGGAGCGATTCACATAACAGTTCCCAACCGGAATCCGCGCCCGAATATAGTCAACCGTGTCGTTGATTCGGCTATGGATCCCTAAAGTGAGTCCGTAGCCTGTTTTATTGATCGCTGCAATCACTGCATCCAAGGCTTTGCGTTTAAAAGAAATAACATGCAATACAGGTCCAAATACCTCATGAGGCACCCGGCTCAGATCGTCGATAGCAATGGCTGTCGGTGGCATAAAATAACCCTCATCGCAGGCTTGATTGAGGGGACATTGATAGATCAGTTCGTTTGTCTTCAGCAGTTTCGACACGTGGGCTTTTAAAACCGATAAGGCCTCCTTATCAATCACAGGGCCAACGTCCGTGGTTAGCCAGGCCGGATCTCCCACCTGCAATTCGGCCATCGCGCCTTTTAATAACGCAATGATCCGCGGATACACTTCCTCTTGTACATACAAGATCCTAAGGGCCGAACAACGCTGTCCCGCACTGCCAAAGGCCGATGTCATCACATCCACCACCACCTGCTCAAGCAATGCTGAAGAATCCACAATCATCGTATTTTGACCGCCCGTTTCAGCAATCAGCGGGATGATTTCACCCCCTCTTGCTGCCAAACTCTTATGAATAGCCGCGGCCGTTTGCGTTGATCCTGTAAAAATCACCGCCTTGATACGCTTTTCAGAGACCAATGCCGCTCCAATTGTCTGCCCTTCTCCAGGCAATAATTGCACAACACCAGCTGGAATCCCGGCTTTCAACATCAACGTTACCGCAAAATGCGCCATCAGGGGAGTTTGTTCCGCTGGTTTTGCAATCACACAGTTCCCCGTCACCAAGGCTGCAACCACCTGACCTGTGAAAATGGCCAATGGAAAATTCCACGGGCTAATACACAGCACGGTGCCTCGCGCATGTAAACTAAGCGTATTCAACTCTCCCGTATAACCTTGCAACACTCGAGGCGTTGCCATCAACTCTTTCGCCATCGTTGCATAATATCTACAAAAATCAATCGCTTCACGAACTTCAGAGAGCGCATCTGGCCATGTTTTACCCGCCTCAAGACAAGCCAACGCCATGAGTGCGGCCCTGTTTTCTTCCAATAAAGTTGCCAACCGGCAAAGACAATCCGCACGAACAGAAACAGGCGTTGTACTCCAACTTTCAAACATACTATCCGCTTGATAAAGCGCTGCCTGCACTTCTTCCGTCGTTGCATGCACAACTTGACCAACTGTTCGGCTGGCCTGTTGCGGGGAAACCACTCGAATAGCCGTTTTTCCAGTCGCGCGCTTTCCCCCTATTATAGGTGCAGCTTCCCAATAAAAGGTCATGGCTTTGAAATGTTGTTGTAATTCGACCAGTCGCTCTCTATCTGTAAAGTCGAACCCTTTTGCATTGGGCCGTTGTGGTAAAAAAATATCGACAGGTAGCGGGATGTTTTTATTAATCAAAGGCAAACTGCGTCTTGCAACTTGAACGGGATCTTCAACCAATTTAGAAATCGGTTCTTTCTCATCCACGATTCGATTCACAAACGATGAATTCGCGCCATTCTCAAGCAGTCTGCGCACCAAGTACGGCAACAAGTCCTCATGACTGCCCACAGGGGCATAAATACGACAAGGGATCCCAGCTGTATTGTGTGGCACAATCTGCTCATACAGCTCCGCCCCCATCCCATGCAAACATTGAAATTCAAAATCCCGGTAGTCCCCCACCAAGTTTAATATCAACGCAGCAGAATACGCATTGTGGGTAGCAAATTGTGGGTAAATTGCATCGGTCATCGTCATCAGTTTTTTAGCACACGCTTGGAAAGAAACATCTGTGAACACTTTCCGTGTAAATACTGGATAGTCACTCAATCCTTGCAGTTGTGTCTTTTTAATTTCACTGTCCCAATACGCCCCTTTGATTAAACGCACCATCATTCGACGATTCTTAGCACGCGCTAAAGCAGCCACCCAATCCAACACATAAAAGGCACGTTTTTGATACGATTGAACCGCCATCCCAAATCCATTCCATCCATCCAGTCTTGCATCATTAAACACGCTTTCAATCAAATCCAACGACAAATCAAGGCGCTCTGATTCTTCCGCATCAATGGTCATCGCAATATCATGGTGCTTGGCGAGCACTGCCAATGATAACAACTTTGGCGATAACTCTTTGAGCACGCGGGCATGATGCGCCTCTTGATATCTCGGATGTAAAGCCGATAATTTGATGGAAATACCGGGTTTGGCATCAATAGAGCTTTCTTTGGCCGCAGCCGCCGACCCTATGGCCTCAATGGCTTGGCTATAAGCTCTAAAATACCGCTCAGCATCGGTTGCCGTAAGCGCTGCTTCTCCCAACATGTCATAGGAATATCGATACCCTTGTGCTTCTTTTTTTCTAGCGCGAGACAGCGCCTCTGTCATCGTGCGCCCCATCACAAATTGTTTACTCATAATGCGCATCGCTTTATCCACTGCAGTGCGGACAACACCCTCACTACTCCGATTGACCATTTTCATCAAGGCCTTACTAAGCTGTGACTCAGCATTGCCAGGCGCCAACATCTTACCTGTTAGCATCAAGGCCCAGGTTGTTGCATTCACAAAAAATGAAGTACTTTGTCCCCGATGGGATTCCCAATTAGGCGTTGCCAATTTGTCTTTTATCAACCTATCAATGGTCGCATTATCAGGCACGCGCAACAGCGCCTCTGCCAAGCACATCAATGCAATCCCCTCCTCACTCGACAAGGCATATTCTGTCAAAAAAGAATCAATCCCCATGGTTTTTTTACGAGCAGCCCGCACTTGCTCTACCAATCCCATGGCCGTATGTCGTACGGCTTCAATAAACTGTTCATCAAAGGTGGCATACTCAATCAATGCAGTGACTTGACCCAATTCTTCCGCTCGATAAGCCGAATTGATAATCGCTCGGATCCCTTCTGGACGTTGTATTGATGATTTATCGAGCATATTGACTCCAAATGTATACAAAAAATGCGCGTTCTGAGTGAGTTTACACAAAAAAACAGAGTGGGCAAAGCGCTGATTCAAGCCGCTCACCCTATTTTGGCTTTACTTTGACCAACTTTTCGGGTAGAATAGCCAGCTTTGGTCATTTATTTGACAGTTTTAAGACATAAGAACCCGGGAGCTTTATGAACGCTTTACTTACTCTACTCTCTGTAGCCGTACTTGCCAGCAACTTGACTTCAAGTACTGCCCTCTCTGCTAATCCAACAATGGATCTCAA
>CAMBHM010000047.1 GCA_945867185.1 Legionella genomosp. 1 | reverse complement strand
CCGGTGATGGTTGCAAAAAATGGATGTGCACTGATTGCTCCGAATACAATTGATATCCTGAAACAACGTCTCTTGAGTCTTTGCACGTTGTTGACCCCTAATCTACCAGAGGCTGAAAAACTAACAGGGCAGTCCATTGTAACGTTATCTGAAATGGAATCAGCGGCAGCTTTAATTGGCAAGCAATTTAGCGTGAATGTATTGCTGAAGGGCGGACATTATATAGGAGAGCAATCGTCAGATGTCCTATATTTCCAAAAGTATGCATCTTTTCACTGGTTTCATGCACAGAGGGTTCAGACCAAAAATACGCATGGTACGGGATGCAGCCTATCCTCTGCCATTGCGTCTTTCTTGGTGCAAAATGTAGACTTGGTTGAGGCAATATCTAGATCTAAAAAATATCTTACGTGCGCAATTTTATCTGGCAGTACACAGTCTATAGGGAATGGATGTGGGCCTGTTGATCATTTTTATTTTTTGCGAGAGGCCTGTCATGACGTTTAATAAAATGTGGCGTTCTGTCGCGCACAGTATAGTCACTTCATTTGGATAATTCGTCTCTAAGACTTATAGAGCGAATTTTTATGGCGATTATCTATTATTTATTAATATTTGGGTAAAATTCCAAATGGCATATTTTATGGTGGGAATCGAAGAGATGATCCCAAGGGCTTGAAGCTGAATAAGGCTTTTTTCAAGCTCTTTATGAAATGTATCGATTTTGGATAAGGTCCAACCTGCTCCGCCAAGGAACTGGGGCTCTCCAGAAAAAGTGAGGTAAACCGTCGCACCATTGGTATTAACCGCCTCACTGATGGGAGGTAGTTGCGACATCAGATAGCCAAGATAAGCCCCTGCTGCAGGGGGATCCGGTGTGTTTTCAGAGGGGTACCAAAAGATATCATTAGCAGGGAAGGGGGTGGGAAGGCTTGCATTGGGGGTCAAACAAGGAATCACACCAATAAGAGCTGGGGTGATAGGTTCGCCTGATAAATTGGCATCGATGACATGATAAGGGGATTGTGAGCTATCTAAGCAAGAGGTGGTCACTGTATCCAATGGAAAGTAGGGGGCCTCAGGGTGTGTGAGCAATTGAAAATGAGCATCCGAAATGGATTGGACTAAATTATAATATTGTGGGTATCCAAAATCGAGTTTATTTTTCCCATAGACATCCGAGTCACCATAGGAGCAACGTACATCTCCATAGTTTACAGAAGGAGAAGCCAGGGTTACGCCAGACGGGCAGGATATACCAGATGTAGCATGTGCGGGATACAAACAGGCTTTTACGGTTTCTACAGCCAGACTCGTGCTATCGGGGATTACATAGCCAGGGCATTCAATGGAATAGATACCAAAATTTTTAATGCCATTATCTGTGGCCATTTTATTCATTGCGTTCAGGGCGATGATGCTTTCATTCAACACACACTTCCCATCGTCGTCACTAGGGCATCCCCAATCTCCTACGTCAGCTATGGACGCATCAGGATGAAATCCAACCACAAAAGTAGGATTGGCACTGTATGTTGCATACAACTGAGCCAAAACATTGACATAGGGTTGATATTGAAGCGTACAGTCTAGTCTTGGATCCGCGGCACACTCACTGGGTTTCGGGTGGTTGATTCCAGCGATTCTGATATGAACTTGTTCTGCCTTAGGTGCTAATTGATAAACCTGATCGACATAGGCTTGAGATGCGCTAGAATCCTTAGGTGCTAAATGTTCAGCAACCAGTACACTGATCCAGTCGTTATCTTGTTGGACCGCACCAATCGATTGGATTTTCAAAGAATCACTTGCGGAAGGTTGCGCGCAGGCTAAAGGGTTTGGATGGTTGTTGCAAATGACGGGGCCGGCCGTTACGGAATGGGGGATTTGGCTTCCATTGATGCTTAAATTTAATAAACAAGATTGCCCTTGTGATAATACAATTGGATTGGAGCACGCAGGCGCTGGGAAAGGCATTTGGGTGATACCCAGGATGGGTTGCATGACGAAGGACGACAAAGTGGAGGTGTTGTTAGTCACCGTATAGCTGGCCCGGCCGCTCACATTCGCAGGTAATGTTCGTGGTGCTGTCGTATTGACCGTTATGGAGAGAATGGGCTTGCTAGACCAAGCTTGATTTGCAAGAAGCACACTGAACAAAAGCACTTTCCAATTGATTCGCATCGACAGTCCTATAGCAGATAATTCACAGCAAACAGCAATTCATGCGTGTATAAATGGCCTAATTTCAACTGATTGTTTGGAGTTTGGCTAGGAACGAGACCTAAAGAACTCGGTCCCCAATCAGCACATTCATAACCCAGACCTAACCGCCAATGGGCGTCTAAGGACTTTTGTACCCCCGCACCCAAAGTATAAGTAAAAGCCGTGGTGTGCTTGGAGGAAAAAGGGGGAGGTGGTATGGCTTCAAACAAAAGGGGAGTATAGGAAAATCGTGAAGCATAGTTGAATCCCACTCCGACAGAAGCGCTGAGATAAGGAAACCAGCTGGTGTATATTTTTTTCAATAAGGCGGTTTTCAGTGTCACACGCTGATGCTTTATTTTATAGTTATAAGTGAAGTTATTAAACTGAGGATCGGCGGTCTCCCATACTACTCCTGAAAGACGCGCCTCATCGGTCAGGGCTGCAGCAATCCCGAGCTGTCCGAAGAGATGGGAAGGCAAGGGGTGTTGCAATCCGAAGAACAGCTCCCCGGAAAACAAAGTGAGGGTTGGGTGTGATGCAACATAGCTATTGGCCAATCCAGGTTGTAGTTGTACTGTTTGTGTTAGGCCTACTTGATACCAAGCGGGGCCTAAAGATAAACCAATCACCACATTCTTTGTTTGGACTGCGGTTGTATTTCCCATGCTTCCTGCAAATGCAGTAGATAGCAGCCCGACATACAAACCAACAGTACTTTTTCTCAAGCAGTTATCCTTATAGGGGGAAAATGCGCTTTATTTTACAATCAAGTAGGACTTCTTTGTCAAGAGAGTCAGGACTATCGGAATGTAACACAGCATCTGTATCACCCCACCGCGCTGTCCAGTGCTCAATCTGCGAACCATAATGTGCGGAGCGTGCTTCGCAGTGTACCTTAACGTTTCCCACCTGGGGGGAAGTGGTGAAGAATCTTTTCAAAAGAGACAGGCGGCGGCTCAACAACCAACTTCCTAACGCCCTCTTTAACTGCAGCTTGATGAGCTACAGCCGCCGCCACTGGTGCTGCTGCCGCCGCTGGTGCTGGTGGAGGTTCTCCTCGTCGCCGTACATCACCCCCGCCCCCGCCTCCGTCAACGAGGACTGTACTAGCAGATTCTAGAGAGGCTCTTAACAGTGCTGCCGCATCCTTTATGATCCTGTCATTGGTAGGCATTAGATGTTTATTTCTCTGTAGATGTTTAGAAAAGTCATCAACAGACACATGATGCTCAGTTAATTTAGACTGAAGCAGTGTTTGGTAGTATTGATCTACGTCCTCGCGTAGATCGTCCCTAGAGCTGCGAAACGCATCCCCTAGGGTTCTTGCCTTTCTTGCTACCGTCATCGCTTCAATGATAAGCTGACACGGGTTAGTTTGATTAACCAACAGGGCAGCGGCCTGGAGTACTCTACCCTTTTGGGACTGTACTTGGGCGCTATTAAGTAATGTTGCAGGAGTGATCTTCGCTTCTTCAAGTTGAAGTCTTAGGTTGTCTGCAAAGGCCAGAAGATGCTGCTGTGTTCCACGACGAGCACTAGGATCTCGTTCTATAATGGAACGAGTGACTGAATCAGCTTCGTCATAAAGTTTGTTGATCAGGGTGGGTAGTGCGTTGACACGCTTAATTGCGTCAGGAGTGATAACTCTACCATAGAGCCTTGCGATCGGTTGTATTAAAGTGTCTAACAATGCTGCCTGGAATGCGTCAGGGAGAAGCGGTGTTGGAATCGGGTTTTTTGTGGCAATGATCGCTCTGGTTGCGTCGCTGAGACCGATTTGACTTATTGGACACGCTGAGATTGTATCATAAGAACGCAGATCATTATGTATTGCTATAGCAGCAGCATCTGCTACACGACCGCTATTGAAAGCGCCGCCAGGACCCATCATACCGTCCATATGTATGGCGTCAGCCGAGATCTCGGCTAGTTTTAGCCAAAATTGAAAGGCGTTTGCAAATGCCACCTGAGGGTCTTCTTTAGGGAAATGGGCTTTACAGAGAGCCGTTAATTCCTCTCTATGTTCAAACATAGCCTTTGCAACCTGTCCCCGATACAAGACTTGTTCCCCTTCCGCGCCTCTATCTCTGGCCATTGTTTTCTCCGGTTATAGATGGATCTGCTGATATATCATTGTGTTATGATTGCGCTCGTAGATAAATCGTAGGCCTATGAGGTTATTTTTATAGAGCAGTATCAACAGTTTCCAATCAATAGTGGTTTTTAAAATATAGCAATCAGCAATAATACTGTCAAGTTGCGTTATTATCACTCCATGACTTGTCAGCCTCCTGCGCTTTACTTTCGTAAAAAACGTACTTTTACCCCGCGATTGTGACAGGATACGATTCTGTCATCTCACCTCAAAAAAATCGTGAATCGGTGGTGGTGGGGTGGGGTCTTGACGTACTTGCTGCAGCGGCTAGTTCTTCTCGTAGCCTGGTGATTTCTCTGTCACGCGCTTCGATCTCGCGAGATTCACCTATTGGATGCTCGATTTCGTGCCGAATGGCTTTGTAAAAAGGGAGCTCTCTTTCTGATGTTAAGTCGGAAACAGTAAGGCCAGCCGCCACTAAAACTCGAATCAAGTTGATCGTATTATCACTCACGCGATCGTCAAGCCGGTTTCCTGGAAAGTTTTCGAGTATATTGATCAGTGTCTTTGCATGTTTTTTTTGGACGGGAGGAGAGAAAGGCTTTTCTAGAAATCCAGTTATCAAATGGAGAGCTTGTGGATGTTTGATCAGGCAGGTCAACACCTCAGGGCTTACTGTGGTATCAGGGGTTGACTGAAAAAGAGCTCTTGTTAATAGGACAAATTTGTCAACATCGTCATCTGTTTTGACAGAAGATAGGGTTAGTCGTGACATTTCCTCTGCACTAACCTTGTCGCCGTCAGTTTGTTGCTGGCTGCAAGTCTCGAAAAGCGCAGGAAGAAGGGTGTGTAAGTGAGGGTAAAGATAGTTACCGTCGGTGGCTTTATGAAAACAGCCAAGTCCCAATTGACGGAAAAACTCTGTATTTTTTAATAGTTGAATGGGAATGGTCATTTCCGTTGGAGCACTGGGCATTGAGATTTGATCAAGGAGCATTTTTTTGGCCGTTTCAAAGTGATAAGAATCGCCAACAATGGAAGTGATGCGAACAGACATGATATAGAACTCCTATATAAGATTGTTATTTGTCATTATAGCACAATCTGAGAACACTGTGGTTTTCACTGGGGATTTAGCAAGAAGGATTGATATAGGCGGGTTTACCCATGAGATACGTTGCTGCAATGTTGTGTTCATCGGCCAATGACATGATGATAAACAGGAACTCGAAAATATCATCGACTTGATTATGTCTGTATTTTAAAATCGGCGTTGCGTTTGGATCAATCACAGTAAAATCGGCTTCTTTTCCTTTTTCAAAATTACCTATTTTATCATCCAGTTGTAGTGCTCTGGCTGATCCTAACGTACATAAATACCAGCGTAACATACTCGGTAACTTGAACTCAGATAACATGGCTACTTTATAAGCATCATCCATCACCCGTAACATAGAAATGCTGTTGCCAGCCGCCCAGTCTGTGGCAAAAGTAATGCGATCCGTGTACTTGGAAGCACGTTTGAAATTAAACAAACCACTTCCTAAGAAATTATTGCTTGTTGGACAGGAGGCCATGATCGCTTTTTTATCTCGGAATAGTATGAGTTCTGCGTCAGTCAGATGGATGCAATGACCCAGAATAGAGCGATCAGTCACCAAGCCAAAATGATCATAGACATCCAGGTAGTTTTTACTCCATGGAAATTTTTTATGCGTGGCTTTTATTTCATTCAGATTCTCATCCAGGTGCGTTTGAATATAAGCATCAGGATGTTCTTTTACCAATGCGGAACACATGTCTAGCAAGGCTTCTGAGGAAGATAAACCAAAACGTGGGGTAATACAGAAACTTAAGCGATGTGTATTGTGCCACTTATGAATCAGTTTTTTTGCGATATCATAGTTTTCTTTTGTAGGCAGTTTTAAATAATCAGGAGCGTCATCATCCATCATGGTATTGCCAGTAATAAATCGCATGTTTCGTTTCTGTAATTCTTCAAAAAAAATATTGCTGGCATCATAGAATAGAGGACCATAGGACACGGCGGTTGTTGTGCCATTCTTTAGCAATAAATCAATGAAAAAATTCAAATCCGTTCTTGCATGGTCGTCGCTTTTATAATGGCTTTCAGCAGGAAACACATAATCGTTTAACCATTCAAGTAGTTTTTGACCATACGCTGCTACAATGGCACTTTGTGTCGCGTGATTGTGGGTATCAATAAAACCTGGCGTAATCAATTTTCCCTGATAATTCACAACAGGGATATTGTCCAACTGTTTTTTCAGATCGGCATATTGCCCGACCTCGGAGATTTTTCCATTCTCATCAACAATTAACACGCCATCTTCTATATAACAGTAGCTGTGGTCGTGGAAGCCCTTGTCCACTTCTTTACTATAGGGAATGGTTTTAAAGGTTGAGGTGCTTTTAAAATAAAAAATTCGACCACGATAGGCAGTGTTATAGGGATTCATTTCATGCACCTCCTTGGTATAGGTCAAGGTATAGCATAGGGCTATTGTTTTTACAAGATTCGCATTTAGCACCGGAACATAAAGTAAATGCGGTTAGAAAAATAAATTGGACGGCACAAGGAACGGCATCATGTTAAGTGTTATTCAGTTGGTAAATCATGCGGTGTTGTCCAGACTCCAATATTCTCAATTGCAAACAAATAAACTGAAACAGCCCTGGTTACACTGACATCATACATTGATAATCGATAGTGTCGGTGTATCCTTACTGTGATATAAAGGCTTGCCCGTATACTTCGGGCTCTTCCCCTCGACAGTGATAACGACTTAAGAGATTTATGAATAAAATAGTATTTATAGTCTTAACCTGTCTGTGCAGCTTGTGGAGTCAACTGACCCTAGGGGGAGGGCAGCAGAAAGTATTAGCGCCTTCCTACAAATCGTTGTTTGTTATCACGCTCGGTCCTGATTTTATACAACATGGACAAGGTCAATTCTTGAGTCTGCTACCTCCTTTTCAAAACTACTATACCAACACCTATCCTTCCGTATCGGTTTTAGATGCTGGAGCCAGCTTGGGATTGGAACGCACATTAGGTTCTCAAGCATGGATCCAATTGAGTATATCTGGTTATGGTGATACCCAATTCTCACCTCATGGCAACGTGTGGGAGTTTGGATCCCCTGAGTTTGAAACGCTCAGCTATTCTTATAAGGTAAAGCATGCTCGGCTCATGCTCGAGGGAAAATTTCTAAAAATATTTCCCAATCACCCGCCACTTCATCCCTATTTTTCCTGGGGAGTAGGTGCCGCACTCAATCATGCCTCTCAATATCAAGAAAAAGCACTGATTTCAGGGGCCATTCCTACTTTATCATTCACCAATCATACTCAAACCACTCTGAGCTGGAGCATTGGATTAGGGGTTGATTACGATCTATACGAACACCTTCGATTGGGAATTGGTTATCAACTTGCTGATTTGGGATCTGTCTCATTGGGCCCAACAGCTGCTGCGACCAATCAGTCAACACTGATCTTGTCACATCTCTATACCAATCAACTGCGCTTTCAATTGACTTATTTATTTTATTCTTAGTGTACAAGGGATAGTATTAAGGAGCACCCGCCATGAAACGATTTTCTCTTTGGTCGATAATAACATTATTGATGATGGTTTGCTGCGCCCTCAAAACAATGGCAGCTCAAAACCCGATTACGGTTCATTTTAACACTGGTGAAACGAATTTCATTAAAAGAACCATCGGAAGCGCGAGTTATGTCGTGTCAGTCAACCCAAAAGTAAAACCATCCAACACATCCTTAAGTTTTAAACTACTGAGTGCAGGTAACAGTACTGGCTTAATGACAGCACAAAAAACATCCGGACACTCCCCCTGTTCTGGAATACCTTTATGTGGTAAAACATTCGCTCTGGCAGCAGGAGAAAGTTGTTGCTTGGCCTTTAATTTATCAAGCACTCAAGCCGGTAACTATACATTAGAACCAAGCATTACGACTTTACCGACGCCAGCCTATTCAGCACAAGCTAGCCCTCAACCTATCATTGTGAGACAGTTTAACGACGGATCACTCTCCATGAGCCCCAACACCCTTTCTCTGTCTATCAATGGACAGGAAAGAGAACTTCTCTTATCAAACAATACAACAGATACCCTCAGCATCACCAATGTGACGGCTGAAGGATTTCCGGCAGGCACAATGATCACTACAGACAGTTGTTCAGTTTATCAATTGATCCCGCAACAAAGTTGTATTATTCAGATTAAACCCGGCCAAAATGCATCCTCAAACTGCGCCACTGGGATCCTCCCTACGCCATCGACCGTTACGGTGACTGCTCAGGGTGAATCCGACACCTATGAGGTCAGATCGAATGTTCTCATCTTAACGTATGGTTGTATTTATCAAGGTGGTTTTCTCTTTTCAATAGACGATAACACCCTCTCTTTTTCGAGTATTTCTGGAAAGGTTGCAGCACTATCTGATATTTCTTATTCAGCGACAACGCAATGGCAGTGGGGCTTGTACGGCACAGATGTGGGCTCCCCGACGTGGGAAACAAATACTTCAGGGATCAACGATGGATGGACGAACACAATTATCATCGATCAAAAGGGAGGAGCCCCTTGCTCACCTAATAATCCTACCTCATCGGCGTGTCTATGCTCGATACTATCTGTAAACCAAGATGGTAGCGGTGGACTTGATGAGCCTTGCACTCCTCCTGTCGCTTGCTTCAATGACTGGTATTTGCCTGCTATCTGCGAATTAGGGCCATTAGGACCTACGCCCGTGACTTTTTGTAGCCTCAATCCCACGAATATTCAAAATCAATTGTTTGAAGCAAGCCCACCTATTCCAAATTTAGGAATAGCGCCAGCTACCGATTATTGGAGTTCCACCGAATATTCAAAAAATCCAGGAAACATGGCTTGGTATGAAGATTTCGAAAATGCTGGAGCGAGTGTTGGATGGACAACTTTAAAAAACTTCCCTTTGAATGTGCGTTGTGTCAGAGAGACCACTCTGTATTAGGATTGCTCGCATAGGGGTTACTTCGTAAGGAAATGAGTTTGGACAAACTTCGATCTAATACATCATCTTACCGCGTCTT
>CAMBHM010000046.1 GCA_945867185.1 Legionella genomosp. 1 | reverse complement strand
ACACCGCCTAAGAAAAAAGATATTGACAAATCATCACAGCGGCAATAATGCCTGCCAAATCGGCCAACAATCCCGCCGGAATGGCATGGCGTGTTCGTCTAATATTCACTGCACCAAAATAGACAGCAATCACATAAAACGTCGTTTCTGTACTCCCCATGATCGTTGCTGCTGCTTTTGAAATAAACGAGTTACCACCGTGGGTATGAATCAACTCCGCCATCACACCCGTGGCTGCACTGCCTGAAAAAGGACGAATAAACGCCAATGGCAGTAACTCCGAAGGCATGCCAATCGCCGTTAGTAATGGTCGAAGCCCACGAGTGACCAATTCAAAAAAACCTGATGCGCGCAACATACCAATAGCGACCATCATGGCTATCAAATAAGGAATAATACTCACACTGGTATCAAACCCTTGTTTTGCACCCGTGATGAACGCATCAAATACATTTATTTTTTTGATAGTCGCATACAACGGGATCCCAACCACAAAGAGGAGCATCACCCCATTAGAGAATTGGTTGGCTATCGAATTCATAAATTATCCGCGTCTTTTATTTGATACCAAGGCAATTTCGCCAATTGGGTCACTGCGATCAAACCAACCGTCATCGAGATGCTGCTCGCCACCAATGAGCTAAAAATCACACTCGTGGGATGTGTACCCCCGTTGGCCGCCAAAAATGCAATGGCCGTCACAGGAATCAGTTGCACACTAGATGTATTGATGGCTAAAAACGTGCACATTGCATTGCTTGCAGTATGGACGTGGGTATTCAACCGTTGCAGTTCTTTCATGGCTTGTAACCCAAATGGGGTTGCAGCGTTAGCAAGGCCCAACATATTGGCTGCAATATTGAGCAGCATCGCACCCATAGCAGGATCGTCAACTGGCACCTCTGGAAACAATCGCCGCATGATGGGTCGCAACGCACGTGCAAATATAGTCACCAGCCCCGACTCAGACGCTACCCCCATGATCCCCATCCATAAGGCCATGATGCCCGTAAGGCCCAAAGCCACTTCAAACCCTAGTTTTGCTGAATCAGTGATGGCCGCAACGACTGCATCGATACGCCCTAGGAAAAGAGCGACAATCACCGACAGAAACATCATGGACAACCAAATGATATTTAACACAAGTACTCCTCACCCTTGACTCAAATAGAGAGATCCCCTACTGTCTCAGTTTGTCCATTAGTCTACAACCCTACCATGAACCTAAGCAAATACGCCTTTCTCATCAGTTGTTGTGTTGGAGTAGCACACCCCCTCTGGGCTATGGATCAACGATCAACTACAGCCGCATCTACTACACAACCAAACGACAGACGCGCGCACGCACTTTCGGCCCGTATTGCCCATATCAGTGAGCAATTTTTAGGGAAACCCTACCTACTGGGTGCGCTTGGGGAAGGCCCCACAGGCACTTTTGATCAAGCCCCTTTATTTCGAACCGACGCCTTTGATTGCGAAACATTCGTAGACACCGTACTCGCTCTCGCATTAACCAACAATCCTGAGAAAGAGCCACAGCTCATCAATCAAATTCGTTATCAAAATGCCCACATTTCGTTCCTATTTCGAAATCATTTTACTTGTCTTGACTGGAACAAAAACAACCAACGCCAGGGGTTTTTAAAAGACATTACACCTACCTTTCAAGATACGTCTCATCATCCCGTAGCACAGCTTGCCACCGCTGTCATTGATAAACCGAGCTGGTATCAACACCTTCCCCTCTCAACCATTCGTGTCACAAAATTAAATGAAAATGAGAGGGCCGTACGACTACAAACCTTAAAACAAGCGGGCGCTGCCCTTGCTGTCTGCACGTCTGACATTTCATATCTACCATTAACAGCCTTGATGAATAAACAAGGCGAAGCAAACCAAGCGCTTTTTAATCAAATCCCTCAAGGGGCTATCATTGAGATCATTCGACCCAATTGGGATCTTCAAGACGCCATCGGCACGCATTTGAATGTCTCGCATATGGGATTTGCCATCTGGAAAAATCACACGTTATTCTTTCGTGAAGCCTCCTCTATTGCCCATCAAGTTGTAGACATACCCTTGATAAATTATTTACAAGACGCACGCAAAAGCCCAACCATCAAAGGCATCAACATACAAATAGCAGAGCCGGTTAAATCATATAATAAGTACCAATAGCAATGGTCCTATTAAAGGGCAATTGATAAAACTCGATGTTTAAATTAGCCGAATAATTCCGTACTAAAAAAGCAAATAACTTCTCCTGCCAATAAAACCATAATGCATTCCCTTTTCGAGAAGCAACCACATTCGGAATTTCAAGCAAATAGGTCGTGGTATCCATATCCACCTCAAAAGGCAGCAATCCTTTCTTATTGGCTGTACGCAATGCCTTGGTGACAGACACTGTATCCATGAATCCATAGTGCAAAACCAACTCACAAATACTGTTGTTCAAACATGAAATTTGTATCTGATCTTCCAATGGAACATAAGGACTATTTTCAACCATATAACTGACAATTAAAATATGTTCTGGAAAAGTACGGTTTAATTTTAAAAAATGCAAAAAACTACCTCCGCTTTTATCATAAATATCGGTGATAAAAACCGCTGTCGTATCGGGTAATCGCGTCAAAGATTTGACATCCAACTGATTTAAAATGCTAGCCAATGCTTCTTTTTTTAAAAAATACGTATTATGCAAATAAATTCTACCCTGATGCCAGGTATACATAATGAATGCTGACGCCATGGCGAATAAAACAGGAACCCACCCCCCTGTAAGTAATTTTTGAGCATTCGCTCCTAAAAATGTCAAATCAATGAGGCCAAAAAAAGATCCCAACGCAACGATGCTTATCCAATGCCATCGCCACTTTTTAACTGCAAGATACAGCACTAAAATACTGGTTAACACCATGACCAAATTCACGGCAATCCCATAAGCATGCGTCAACGCATTGGCATTTTTAAACGTCAATACCAGTAACAACGTCCCAATGGCCAGCACCATATTCATCTGAGGCACATAAATTTGACCTATTTGATCGTCAGATGTTTGCACAATGGGTAAATGTGGATACAAACCCAATAAAACAGCTTGTTTCGTCAAAGAAAAAGTTGCGGAAATAACTGCCTGAGAAGCAATGATCGTGGCAAGGGTCGCAAGAATGAGCAACGGCACATAAAACCAACCCGGTGCCATCAGATAAAAAGGGTTACTCATCGCTGAGGAATCTGACAAAACTTGAGCGCCCTGCCCAAAATAATTCAGAACCAGACTCGGCAGAGCCACCAAAAACCAACTCAATCGAATGGGATTCTTTCCAAAATGCCCGAGATCCGCATACAATGCCTCGCCCCCTGTGACAACTAGGAAAATACCACCTAGCACTACATAGCCTTTCCATCCCATATGAAATAAAAAATCACCTGCATACAACGGATTGATAGCCTTTAACACCACCGGATTATGATAAATATGAACCCCACCAAGGATTGCCATCGTCACAAACCATACAAAAATCACGGGACCAAAAATAAATCCTATTTTTGCAGTGCCATAGGATTGCATGGCGAATAACCCAATCAAGAGTGCACAAGTAACAGGAATGATCCATAACGTAAGACTAGGGTGAATGACATTCACCCCCTCGATGGCACTGATCACCGAAATAGCAGGCGTCAACATCCCATCTCCCAGCATCAGCCCAGCGCCCAAGATTCCAATAACAAAAAACAGCTGGGATCTATCTGCACCGGTCCGTTTTATCAAGGCAAGTAATGCGAGGATCCCGCCCTCGCCATCATTGTCTGCTTGAAATAATACAACTAAATATTTGATGGAGATGACTAGAATGAGGGACCAGAAAATCAAAGACAAAAGGCCCAGCACTTCCGGCAGTGCAATAGGTAATCCACTCAGTGATTCCTTAAACGCGTACAAAGGGCTGGTTCCAATGTCTCCATACACGACCCCAAGGGCTGCTAACGAAAGCGACGCTGTTGCTTGGCGTTTAGACGTTATTCGTTTACTGATCACTCAAATCCTTATGGACATCAATAGTGCGCGATAATTAAAAAAGCATAACAACGACAGACAAGCAAATCAACAACTATACTGTGCACAGCCCTATTTGCGAAATAAAGGAGGATGCTGAATAATGGAGAGAATCAATTGTGCTATAGGAGCATTGATGTCGATCTCGTGTGCTGGAAAACGCTTCATATGTTTCAGTCTATTTGCTACCGTACTGAGCGGTTGCTTTCACCCACCTTATAATAGATTTCAGGACGATCATCAAGGCACAACAAGCATCATAGGAAGCGCTGCACTCGGCGCTGGCGCAGGAGCAGTTATCGGTTCAGCTGCCGGCAATACAGCGATCGGCGCTATCGTTGGGGGGGTAGCGGGCACTGCATTAGGCGCCTACCAAACAAGCAAACCCACGTTGATTCGCACATTGCTCCGAGAAGACATCCAGTTGATCAGTTATGGCGATACCATGACACTGATTGTACCGACGGATAACTACTTTTTATTCAATAGCCCTCGATTAAACGATATCAACTATAAGGGTTTGAATGACATCGTCAAATTAATCAAATATTATCCTCACAGCCCCATTTATGTAGCAGCCTTCACTGACGATGTGGGTTCAAAGCACCATAAAAAAATGTTGTCTCAGGGACGAGCAGAAACCATGCTTACTTTTTTATGGGCACATGGGATTCCTGCCGAACAATTACGTGCGGAAGGATACGCCGATCAACACACCGTTGGTGACAACCGATGGATTCGTGGTAGCGCTTATAATCGCCGCATTGAAATACAATGGCTCAATGTCACCTCAACCTGCTGCACCCCAAAATCTCCTTCTCGTTTTTCTACCACTTAAGGACGGCTCATTATGCTGAAACGAGATATTTCAACCACCAATATCTTGATTGTATCGGCAGGTGGCATGATAGGATCGGGATGGTTATTTAGCCCTTTTATTAGTGCACAAATGGCCGGCAGCAATGCCCTCATCAGCTGGATCATCGCTGCCGTCTTTATGCTGTTTGTGGCCCTTCCTTTATGTGAACTGGGCGCGATGTTCCCCGTCTCTGGTGGGATGTCGAACTACCCAAGCTATACACACGGCCAAAATGTAGGGTTTCTGTTTGCCTGGACTTCATGGCTTGCCTACGTGGTAATGACCCCTATTGAGATACAAGCCATTCTGCAATACAGCAGCCATTTTTTTCCAAGTCTCATCACCAGCCATACCGCGACGCTCACCCTGTCACACAGAGGCTATGCCACAGCCATCGGCATCATGTTTTTTGTAGTGATTATTAACTCTTATGGGATTAAAATACTTGCCGAATGTAACAAATATGCAAGTCTCATTAAGTTCCTCCTACCAAGCATCGCCATCATAGCCTTGCTACACCATGCTCCTACATTCGACAACGTCCAAATTCATCTGACTGATAAAGAAAGTTGGATACAAATTTTTACAGCCTTATCAGCGGGTGGCATTGCCTTCGCCTTCACAGGATTTCAAAATGGCCTAATCTTGGCGGGCGAAGTCAAGCACCCTCAACGAAGCATTCCCATTGCCATCTTAGGCGCAGTCCTCATCGGTTTCATTTTATATTTTATGTTGCAACTGAGCTTTATTGCCGCCATCCCAAACGCCTATTTAACCCATGGTTGGCAAGGGCTTCATTACCCTGGCGACAGTGGCCCGTTGGTTGGACTAACCTTGTTGTTAGGACTTGGGCTTGTGGCGACCTTACTGATGGTTGACGCTGCCTTTTCCCCATTCGGGACCACACTGGTTTACACGGCTGCAACCTCACGCATTGTATATGGCATGGCCTTGAATCACCATTTACCGAAATTATTTTTAAAAACCAACCGTCATCAAATTCCCTATGTGACCTTATATGCCAATTTTTTCATAGGAATCCTCTCGTTTTTACCCTTTCCAGGTTGGCAAAAATTAGTGGCATTTTTATCCTCAGCAAGCATCCTCTCTTATGGTATCGGGCCCATTTGTCTATTAGGGATGCGAAAATTACAACCGAATACCCATCGCCCTTTCAGACTATCTTGTAGTGTTTTCTTTTCCCATATAGCTTTTTTTGTATGTAATTTGATGTTGTATTGGTGTGGGTTTGATATCCTTTGGAAACTCAATGCAGCCTTGCTACTTGGACTGATGATTAGCCTTTGTTACCACCGCCAATCCTTTTTTACCGGAGGACATGCCCTGATTTGGTTTGTGAGTTACATGCTTTCATTGCTGGGCATATCTTTCTTGGGATCCTTTGGGGGACAAGGATTATTACGATTCCCTATGGATCTCGTCTCGATTCTTCCACTCAGCATTGGGATGTTGCTTTGGTCAACGGTCTTACTCAATCATCAAACACACATTGATGTTTCATCAAACATAGAAGAACTAGAGGAGGCATCGCTCCTATAACTTACAAGACATGCAACAGAGCACGTCCCATCGCTTCTTCCGCCAGCGTCAAGCGACGCGCCGCTTCCCCCAGTTCAGCTTGCAACGTGAGTAGTGCCTCTGGAGTGCAGAGAGAAGAACACTCCTGTAACGCTCTAGCCAAGGCCTGATGTTGGGCACGTAAGTGCATCACATCCTTCTCAAGCGCTACAACCCATTGTTGATGGGTACTCATCGCCTCTAAGAGATCCAGTGGCGGAGAGAGCGGCTTTTCTGCTTGCAATTGACACAAGCGAACCAACACTGTGACTTTTTGGTTAACTTTCCTAGCCAAAAAGCGCCCACTTTCATCTTCTTCCCGCCTTTCTAATGCATGAAGATCGGCTTGAATCTCTTCAATACAAGACTGGGGGGACATCTCTAGGATCTGATGAAACAACCCTTTTGGCAACTGACTTGAATGGAACAAGATATGATGTTTATTGAGTTTCCAGAGAAGCTCTGGTAGTCGTGCACGCAGCCGTTGCACGGTTTCAATCATACTCATCACAGATCACACACCTCTTTTGAGATAATCGGTGCTGCAAAACGTCGCGTTTGTAACCAACTGCTGATAAAAGGCGGCACACACATCAAGAGAAGACCGCCAATCAACATACTTTCATAACGACTGACACTTCCTATGTCCATGCCCTCTGGTGGAATAAAGCTCACCATCAACGTGACCAATACCCCAATTAATCCAGCGCCCGCAACCACCAAAAGACCGAACATCCCTCCTGGAATACGAAAAGGACGGGGATGGTTGGGCGCAGATCGTCGCAACCGAATGGCTGCTAAAAACATCATGAAATACATTAACATATACAATTGGGCAGCCAGCGCTGTCAATAACCAATAAGAGCCATTGACACTCGGCATGAACAAAAACAAACTGGATAGCAACGTCACAATCATCGCTTGCCCGACCAACATCACCACCGGTGCCCCATGACGATTCGTTCTTTGAAAGAATGACGGCAAATTACCATCTTCCGCTGCCACCAACAGTCCTTTGGTGGGTGCTATGATCCAATTGCTCACCCCGCCAAAACCACCCATAACCAGCATGAGTGCCACAAGCGGCATCATCCACAACATATCATAGCGCGCAAAAAAAGCATCAAACGCCTGCATGATACCGGCTACCAAATTGATATCCTGCTGCGGTAACACAACAGCAATGGCAAGCGAGCCTAAAATCAGAGTACTTAAAATAATGCCCACTGAATAAATGAGTGCACGAGGAAAGGCATGCTGTGGATCATGCACATCATTAGCATGTACTGTCGCAATTTCAATACCACAAAAGGACAAAATGATTGCCGTTAACGAAACCCACATCGAGCGATCTTGCCAATGAGGCAGAATACTATGCCCATCCAAGGCAATCTGTACGGTATTGCCACCCATGACCCAAGAGAGTCCCAGTCCGATGATCAGTGACATCGGCAATAACAAGCCTGAAAGGGTACAAATTGTACTAAATAAAGCGGACGACCGCATGCCTCGCAAGTTTAATAAAGTCGCCCCCCAAAAGGAGGTGACAATCACGGCCCATAGAAAATAAGGATTTTTAGCAAGAATCGGATCTATCAAATACCCCAAGGTGCCTGCCACAAAAGATAAAATAGTGGGATACCAAATCACATTTTCAATCCACTGCAACCAAATCGCTAAAAACCCCATCCGCTTCCCAAAGGCTTCTTTCACCCAAATATATACACCGCCCTGTTTTGGCCAACCAGATGCGAGCTCCGCAGATATCAAGGCTGTTGGAATAAGAAAAAACAAGGCGCCCAATATAAAAAAAGCAATCAATTGGCTACCAAACAAAGCCGTAGCAGGTAAATTTCTAATACTGTCCACCGATCCTACGGTAATCATCGTCAAACTAAAAATAGTCAACGCCTGTTTTTTATGACTCATGATCGTCCTTCTATTTAGAATGATTCAGTATAAAATGGTTAGCTTAAGATAACCTTAAACGACTTCCTAACGTACCTGTTTGCCCGTCAGTAGATCATGAATTTCACTAGGCTGCAAAGCCCCGCCAAGATCGCCTACCAAGCAGGCATCGATCCCCTCTGAAAATTGAGCCCTGATCGACCTTTCATCCACAGCGGGAGTCATCCCACTCCGATTCGCACTGGTAGACACAATAGGACCAACGCTACACAAAGCACGTGCGATAGGATGTGCCGTCATTCGAATGGCAACGCCCCCATGCTTGCCAGAGATCCAATCAGGAACTATCTCTGACTTCGGAAAAATCCAAGTCACAGGACCTGGCCAAGTTGCCCGTACCCTATCCATAACAAAAGACGGCTGAACCTGAATCAACGGATCTAACTGCGTCCAATCCGAGATCAAGAGAATGAATCCTTGATCCAAAGAGCGCCCCTTTAGGCTCGCGAGATGCCCTACAGCCTTCTGATCAAATGGACAACAGCCTAATCCGTAAACCGCTTCTGTTGGGTACGCCAGAATCTTCCCCTGATTTAAAATAGTCAAGGCATCAGAAATAGTAACAATACAGATCATGCAACATTATCTCAGGAAAAAATAAAGGTTGAATGATATCATAAGGAATGTCTCCTTAATAATTTCAGATGATGAGCAAACTCATTCACAATCATCGTGCCCCTGCACTACAACCATTACGTCGTCTCTTACCATGGTCTTAACTATGCTCCTGCCCCAACTCCAACAAGCGCTTCAGTCGAGCGATTGGGTAGGTGCTATCGCATTCTTAAACCAAGCGATTACTGATGAACCAACCAACCCTCGATTACACAATACCCTCGGCAATGTTTACAAAAAAACAAATGCCTTGGATCTTGCACGAGCCTCCTACCAAACGGCCATTCATTTCAACCCAGCTTATGCCGAAGCCCACCATAACTTAGCAGCCCTCTATGCATTACAAGGTGATGACCAACAGGCTCTATCCCACTATAGAGAAGCCGTGCATGCCAAACCCGATTTTATTGAGGCCCATTACAATCTCGGGTTGCTGCTGTTAAAACAAAACCACCTAGATCCTGCAACAATCCAATTCCAAAATGTATTGGCCCTAAACCCCGCTCACCTCCAAGCACACTTTTATTTAGGTGTTTTGGCACTAAATAGGAACGACTTGAAAACGGCCTCACACTCCTTTCAACAGGTGCTTGCCTTTGATCCAGAACACGTCTTTGCTTTAATCAATACCG
>CAMBHM010000045.1 GCA_945867185.1 Legionella genomosp. 1 | reverse complement strand
AGAAAAACCGATATCTGGAGGGCCAGCCCTCTCCTCGTTGATCCTGTTCTTATTGGCCAAAGAGAATCGCCAGTTGGCGGGCTACGAATTGTTGCAAACAGTCCTTTCAGTGGGATTGCGATTTGGAGAAGGACATTTGTTTCATCGGCATCAATTTCCGAATGGTCAAGGACCTGTATTATGTAGCTTGGCAGCAGCAACTCCGAGCGGGGTGTTTGATTTGCAGAATATTGGTGCATTCAGTGTGCACGGATTATGCCTGTTTATGCAAACATCAGGGAATCCTACGATTGATGCAGAGCGATTTGCTATCATGCTGGATACTGCAAAACAATTGAGCGAGGGATTGGATACTTATTTGTTGGACGATAGACGTCAGCCACTGACTGAGGCGGGTATTCGGCGATATTACCAGCGCATCGATGGGGTTGAAGCGTGTGAGTTTGCATGAAATCGTTGTGCGAAGTTGCAGCGTCTTTACAGATTCCTTGTGAGATAGATACCCCCTTAACGGGGGTATCTATCGATAGCCGGAGTGTGAAACCTGGTGCTTTGTTTGTGGCTCTTCGTGGGGACCGATTCGATGGACATGCCTTTATTCAGGAGGCCATCGCGAAGGGCGCAGCGGCAGTCCTTTGTTCAGAAGCAATTAAGCTGAATGTTCCTTTTCTAAGAGTGCCTGATTCGCTTGTAGCCTTGACACAAATGGCTTCTGCTTACCGTCAAACGCTTGCTTGTGAAGTGATTGCATTAACGGGCAGTAATGGAAAAACGACAGTTAAAGAAATGATAGCCGCTATTCTACCGCCTCCTTCTTTTAAAACGCCTGGTAATTTGAATAATCATATTGGGGTTCCTTTGAGTGTATTGCGTGTACAACCAGAGGATCGCTACGCTGTGTTTGAATTAGGGGCAAACCACCCAGGTGAGATTGCACATACCGTTGCGATTGTCCGTCCCGATGTGGCCCTTATCAATAATATTGCCCCTGCTCATATCGGAGAGTTTGGTTCTATTGAAGAGGTGGCGCGAGCCAAAGGTGAAATATATCAAGGTCTGGGTGTCTCTGGGACTGCCATTGTGAATGATGATGATCTCTTTGCTCACGCCTGGGATGCGCCCCTTCGTTCAAAGCACACGGTGCGATTCTCTGTGGATCATTCGGCTGCAGTTCAAGCAAAAGACAGGATCTTTACAGAAGAGGGGTGTGCGCATTTTAGATTGGTATTGCCAGAAGGGGAGGCGGATGTTGCTTTACGAGTAGTCGGTGCTCATCAAGTGAGGAATGCGTTAGCAGCAGCGGCTTGTACGGATGCGCTAGGGATCCCTATCACGACCATCGTTTCTGGATTGGAGCGCTTTTCAGGTGTTTCGGGTCGGATGTCGTTTCTGGCTGGAAAAAATAATTCCGTGGTGATTGATGATACCTATAATGCAAATCTACGGTCTTCATTGGCAGCATTAGACGTATTAGCGGCTCGTTCTGGTCGCCGCATTTTTGTATTTGGCGATATGGGAGAGCTTGGATCATGGTGTTTGGCCCATCATCAAGAAGTAGGCTCGGCGGCCCGGGATCATGGAATTGAAGCATTGATGACCTGTGGGGTTGCTAGTGAGGAGACTGTCAAAGCATTTGGATCCGCGGGGAAGCACTATAGGGATCATGATGATCTGATTTCTGATCTGTTGGGGCAACTCAATGAACAAACGACTGTGTTGGTGAAGGGATCTCGCTCGAGTCGAATGGAAAAGATTGTGCAGCAATTACTTCGCTGAGGTATACTGCGCGCGGTCATTAGGTCAGTTTAAAGGAGTGGTACCATGCTATATTGGATAACGCAATTATTACAGGGACAGTATCATGCGTTTAGAGTTTTTCAATACTTAACGTTTCGATCCATTTTGGCAGCACTGACCTCCTTATTGGTAGGCCTTTTTTGCGGGCCCCCGATGATTCGATGGCTACAGCAATTACAAATTGGTCAAGTGGTTAGAACAGATGGTCCGCAGAGTCACTTAGCAAAAACAGGCACACCCACCATGGGCGGGGTGTTGATCTTGGTAGCCATCACGGTGACCTGTTTATTATGGGGCGACTTACGTCAATTGAGCTTGTGGCTGGCACTCTTTGTGACGCTAAGCTGTGGTCTTGTGGGTTGGGTGGATGATTATCGAAAATTGGTATTAAAGCATAGCAAAGGATTACCAGGTCGCTGGAAATTCTTTTGGCAATCGATGATCGCGCTTGCTGCAGTCTTGTTTCTCTATTTCAATGCAAGTATGCCGATCCATACGCAACTTACCGTGCCATTTTTTAAGTCTTGGTTGATTAATCTAGGCCCCCTTTTTCCTTTGTTGGAGTATTTTGTCATTGTGGGTAGCAGCAATGCTGTTAACTTGACAGATGGTCTGGATGGGTTGGCTATTATGCCTATTGTGATGGTAGCAGGCGCCCTTGGGGTGTTTGCGTATGCCTCAAGCAATGTAGTCTATGCACATTATCTGGCTATGCCGTTTTTGCCCAATACGGGGGAGCTTACTATTTTTTGTTCTGCCATTGTGGGGGCAGGATTGGGGTTTCTTTGGTATAATAGTTATCCTGCACAAGTATTTATGGGAGATGTCGGATCGCTTTCTTTGGGCGCGGCTTTAGGGATAGTGGCTATTGTTGTGCGGCAGGAATTGGTCTTGCTTATCATGGGTGGGTTGTTTGTAATTGAAACAGTCTCCGTGATCTTACAAGTAGGATATTTTAAGTGCACGGGCGGAAAACGGCTGTTTCGGATGGCACCCTTGCATCATCATTTTGAACTAAAAGGCTGGTCTGAGCCGAAGGTCATCGTGCGCTTTTGGATTATCACGGTGGTGTTTGTTCTATGTGGGTTAGCTACTTTGAAACTTCGTTGAGGTGAACCATGAGTGCGTCTTGTTGCCTGGTGGTAGGCTTGGGGAAAACAGGTCATTCTATTGCGCGTTATTTACAACGCCGGCAGCGTTCATTTGTGGTGTTTGATACGCGAGACGATCCCTTAGGATTGTCTGAATTTCAAGCAGAATTTCCAGAAACGCCTGTGTTTTTAGGGGCACTTCCAGAGTTTTATTTTGGTGAGATTTCGGAAGTTATTTGTAGCCCAGGGGCGGCACTTGATTCACCGGTGTTATTGAAAGCCAAACACAGCGGTATACCAGTAATAGGAGATATCGAGTGCTTTGCGCGCGACATGCGCGCGCCGGTGATTGCGATCACAGGAACCAATGGCAAATCCACGGTGACTACATTGGTCGGTGAGATGGCAAAGGCCGATCATCGTCAGGTAGCTGTTGCAGGCAATATCGGATTGCCTGTGCTTGATCTGCTAGAGGATGGCATAGACTACGCTTTATGTGTACTCGAACTGTCTAGTTTTCAGTTGGAGTTGGTGTCGTCTCTTCGACCCATAGCCGCCACTGTGCTGAATATCACGTCCGATCATCTGGATAGACATCATACGATGGCAGCCTATCAGCAAGCCAAACATCGTGTGTATCACCACGCAGCCATGCAATTATATAATCGAGAGGATCCCAGTACGCGCCCTGACAACGGCTCCAATCAAGCCCATATTGTTAGCTTCGGATTTGACGTGCCTCAGCCGGGCCATTGGGGCCTACGCGTACATCATGGAGAAAAGGGGTTGTCGTGTGGAGAGGACTACTTATTGCCAGTTGATCGTGTTCGGATTAAAGGGCGCCATAATGTACAGAATGCGATGGCGGCTTGTGCTCTGGCACAGGCTGCAGGTATTTCAAGAGCGGCTATGGTGGCCGTGCTTGAAAATTTCCCTGGATTACCGCACCGGAGTCAGTGGGTAAGAACCCTTGAGGGTGTGGAGTGGATCAATGATTCGAAGGGAACCAACGTGGGGGCCACGTTGTCCGCTATTTCTGGAGTAGGAGGTTCTATGCAAGGGAAAATTGTATTGATAGCAGGTGGTCAAGGCAAAGGAGCCGATTTCACTGAATTGCGGGCACCCATTGCAACGTTTGTGCGTGCTGTGGTGTTGATGGGAGAGGATGCTGCACAATTGGAAGCAACATGGTCCGATCTCGTGCCCATTCACCGTGTTGGTTCGATGGAAGAAGCAGTCTCTACAGCACGAGAAGCGGCACACCCTGGCGATGTTGTTTTATTGTCTCCCGCTTGTGCGAGTTTGGATATGTTTCGAGATTTTAATCATCGAGGAGACTCCTTTGCCGCATCCGTGGGGGCCCTGTGAATGTGATGCAGCAATCCTATGTAGGGGCACGTGCCAAACATCCGCAAACGACCTTGGCGCTTTATGATAAATGGTTGATAGGGGCGGTGATTGGGTTATTGATCATTGGATTGATGATGGTCGCCTCCAGCTCTGTCATGATCTCAACGAAGTTTTATCATCAACCCTTTCATTTTTTACTACGCCAGATTTGTTATCTTTTTTTAGGGATCATGGCTGCTATTGTGGTGATGAGAGTAGACAGCAATGAGTGGGAGCGATACAGCGTCCCCTTGTTATTAACGTGTCTATTGCTTTTGGTGTTGGTGCTGATCCCAGGGGTAGGTCGGGTTGTGAATGGGAGTCGACGTTGGCTCGCGTTGGGGCCGTTGGGGATTCAAGTGTCCGAACTCGCTAAAATGACGATGATTCTTTATTTGGCAGGGTATTTGGTCCGTCGTCAAGACAGTATTCGCGAGAGTATCTTTGGATTCATTAGACCGCTGTTGGTTCTTGGGATCGTCGCGTTATTGCTTTTATTAGAACCCGATTTCGGGGCTACGGTCGTGATTGCTTTTACAGTGATGGCCATGCTTTTTTTGACAGGGGTGAGGCTGCGTTATTATTTTGGACTGGTGCTCATTATGGGAGCTTGTCTTGCTGGGCTTGCTATCTCTTCACCTTACCGAGTGGCGCGTTTAACCGCCTTTCTAAATCCCTGGGCGGATCAATTTAATAGTGGTTATCAATTGACACAGTCATTGATAGCTTTCGGTCGGGGTGGGTGGTCTGGTGTGGGTTTAGGAGATGGTGTTCAAAAATTATTTTATTTACCAGAAGCACACACGGATTTTTTATTTGCAGTACTGGCAGAAGAGTGGGGATTGATGGGGATTCTGCTTGTTTTGCTGTTGTATAGTATACTTGTCTATAGGGGATTCATGATTGGGTTGCAGGCTTACCTACATGAGCGACTCTTCGCGGCTTATTCGGCTTATGGCATTACTTTTTGGTTAGGACTTCAAGCCAGTATTAATATGGGTGTGAATGCAGGCTTATTGCCCACGAAAGGCTTGACGCTCCCCCTGTTGAGTTATGGGGGCGCAAGTATTGTGGTGAATTGTATGGTGATTGCGTTGTTATTGCGTATTGATCATGAAAATCGATGGCAGTCGTTCGGGTTACGGACTGCATAGAGGAGGTATCGTGAAAAATAATGAACGTTTTCTATCCCCCAGAATGGGGCGAGTAGAACAAATTCATTTTGTGGGGATAGGCGGCGCTGGTATGTGCGGTATCGCTGAGGTATTACATAATGAGGGATATCGCATCACCGGCTCTGATGTGTCAGAAAGTCGAGTGGTGTCGCGCTTGCGCTCGCTAGGTATTGCAGTGACTGTAGGCCATCACCAGGACAATATCAAAGGGGCTGATGTGGTCGTGCGCTCAACGGCGATTGATACCGACAATCCTGAAATTGAGGCGGCGATCGTAGCGATGATTCCGGTGATCCCACGAGCAGCCATGTTGGCAGAGCTGATGCGTTTTCGACAGGGGATTGCTATTGCGGGCACCCATGGTAAAACAACCACCACCAGTTTAGTGAGTAGTCTATTGGCTGAAGGGGGTTTGGATCCTAGTTTTGTTATTGGTGGAAAACTAAACAGCTGTGGCACCAACGCGCAATTGGGAAAATCGGCTTATTTTGTGGTTGAGGCGGATGAAAGTGATGCGTCATTTTTATTTTTAAAGCCCATGATGGCGGTGGTGACGAATATTGATGCCGATCACATGAGCACATATGGCGATAATTTTGATACTTTAAAAAGCACGTTTGTTGAATTTTTGCACCATCTTCCTTTTTATGGTCCTGCAGTGCTCTGTATAGATGATCCGGAAGTGAGGAGCATTTTGCCTTTGGTCCAACGTCCTATGCTCACGTATGGATTCAGTGAGGGGGCGCACTATCGAGCAGTGAATTGGACCCAACAAGGATTAATTAGTCAATTCACAGTGATAAGATCTGGAAAAGCTGCGCCATTGACTATTCGATTTAATTGGCCGGGGAAACACAATGTATTAAATGCACTGGCTGCTATTGCGATTGCAACAGAACTTGCAGTAGATGACCAATCAATCATTCGCGGATTGCTGAATTTTCAGGGAGTTGGACGTCGTTTTCAAACGTTAGGGGAGCGTCAATTTACCCATGGAAAAGCATTGGTCATTGATGATTATGGACATCATCCGAAGGAAATACGCGCGACCCTCGAGGCGTTTCGTGCGGTTTGGCCTGAGAAGCGTTTGATACATGTGTTCCAGCCCCATCGTTATAGTCGTACCCACTCTTTGTTTTCAGACTTTGTTGAAGTGCTGCAGTTGGCAGATGCTTTGCTGGTGTTGGATATTTATTCGGCAGGGGAGGCAGTCATTCCTGGAGTGAGTAGTGATCTATTGGTGAAGGCCATTAACACACATACACCTAAGAAAGCACAGCTTGTGACGGATAAGAATATGGAACACTATTTGAATACTTTGGTGGGTGATGAAGATGTGATTCTTATGCAAGGAGCTGGGAACGTGGGGCAGTTGGCTATGAACTTGATGAATACATCACAGGTGATAGCGTGACGACCTTTCAAGGACAACTGCTGTTTGATGAGTTGCTGGCGGATTATACTACTTGGCGCGTAGGCGGGGCGGCAAAAGCCCTTTATAAACCTGCAGGTATTGATGATTTATCATTGTTTTTAAAACAATTGAGCCCCAGGGAACCGCTCATGTGGTTAGGTTTAGGCAGTAATTCCTTGATTCGCTCAGAAGGCTTTTCAGGGACAGTCATTTTGACGCAAGGGGGGTTGAATGAGGTCGCTTGTTTAGGGACAGATCTTATTCGCGTTGAAGCAGGGTTGTCCTGTGCCAAAATGGCACGAATCTGTGCGCGGCAGGGATTGTCTGGCGGGGAGTTTTGGGCGGGCATTCCTGGTACGATGGGAGGTGCTTTGCGCATGAATGCGGGGTGCTTTGATGGCGAGACTTGGAATGCCGTTGTTGAAGTGGAAACCATGACCCGAACTGGAGAAAAGCGAGTACGGCAGCCCGCTGAGTTTCAGGTATCTTATCGACACGTGACGGGATTGGAGGAGGGCGAATGGTTTGTGGCTGCTACCTGTCGTCTTGTTAGGGGTGATAAAGACGTGTCGTTGCGACTGATTAAAGAATTGTTGGATCATCGTGCCGCTACACAACCTACCAGCGACTATAACTGTGGATCTGTGTTTCGAAATCCACCAGAGCAGTACGCTGCAAAACTCATTGAGTCTTGTGGTTTAAAGGGGCATCGGTTGGGTGGAGCAATGGTGTCTACGAAACATGCTAATTTTATTATTAACCATGAAGGGACGGCCTCTTCATCCGACATTGAGTCGCTTATTCATCATGTTCAGCAAACCGTTCAAGAGCGAACAGACATTACTTTGATTCGTGAAGTCCATATTTTAGGAGATGCAGTGTGAGCCAGTCTTCCATTCCATTGGTTTTACTTTACGGCGGGCGATCCGGTGAACATGAAATTTCATTGCGATCGGCAGCATCGGTGTTGCAATATTTGGATAAAACACGGTATCAAATCTTGCCTGTGGGGATCGACCAAGCTGGGCGCTGCTATTTAAACCAAGTGGAAGAATTATTGGTTTATAAGGTGGCGTTGCCTGTTCAAACAGCGAGCTCTCAGTGTATAGAAAGTTTGATTACACACGGCCAGTTTGCATTCGATAACGCAATCGTTTTTCCAGTTGTGCATGGCCCCTTGTATGAGGATGGTTGTTTACAGGGGCTGTTGGAGCTCGCAGGAGTTGGATATGTGGGATGTGGGGTGCTTGCTTCTGCACTCGGCATGAACAAGGACATGGCACGACGGATTTTATCTTTAAAAGGCATTCAATCAGCGCCTTATCGTGTGTTATCCGGACTTGCGACTGCCAAACAAACGGAATCGTTCTGTCAGGAGACGGCCTCAACCTTGGGTTGGCCATTGTTTGTAAAGCCGTGCTCGATGGGATCCAGTGTTGGGATTCATAAGGTGCGCACTATGCCTGAGTTGCGAGCCGCTGTGGATGATGCAAGGCGCTATGATGAGGTAGTCTTAGTGGAGGCCTATATCCAGGGTCGAGAGATTGAGGTGGCTGTTCTTGAGCACGAATTGCCCTGTACGCCGCCCCATGTCAGTTTGCCGGGTGAAATTCGGGTACATCATGAAGATGGATTTTATTCTTATGCGGCAAAATATGTAGACAGCGATGCGACCGAACTCTTGGTCCCTGCTTCTTTAGAAAAAGGGTTGGTGACGCGCCTGCAGCAGGGGGCTTCTGATGCTTTTTTAAGTCTTCATTGCCAGGGCATGGCTCGGGTGGATTTTTTCCTGAATGAAGAAACCAATCAAATTTATTTTAATGAAATCAACACAATACCTGGATTTACATCCATCAGCATGTACCCTAAGATGTGGGGAGCGAGTGGGTTGTCTTATTCGGTATTGTTAGATCGATTGATAGATCTTGCCGTTGAAAGACAAGCACATCGAGTCCGGTTGGTAAGACAGTATCAGTGATCAAAATGGGATGAAGGCATGGGTAGGGAAACGGAGCAGTCGCGATATGCCAGTGTGTTAACCGTATTGATCGTGTGTGCCTTGTTATTGACGGCACGATTGGTTTATTCCTTTTTAGCAGATGCACAACGGTTCCCAGTGAATACCGTTAAAATTGCTGCCACTTATGAGCACATCACCCGCAAGCAGTTAGAATCGGTGCTTGCTCATTATTTAAGCTCGAGTTTTTTTTTATTACCAGTATACCGATTGCAACAAGATCTACTGGCTCTGGATTGGAGTGAACAAGTCACTGTCGATAGGGATTGGCCCGATACATTAAAAATAACATTGGTTGAGAAAGCACCAGTTGCGGTATGGAACGATGCGCTGATGACGAGTGAAGGGGGGGTGTTCCAGATCGGTAAGGACTTGAGCGAGACGAATCTTCCAAGGTTAAGCGGTCCGAACCAACAACAAAAGGATGTCTTACAAATTTATCAAAAATTGAGTAAGCTATTAACAACCTATGGATTGCACGCGGTATCCTTGCAATTACGAGACAATCAGGCTTGGGAGTTGTCACTGAGTAATGGGGTGCAGGTGCGTTTAGGGAAGCGAGATTTAGAGAAACGTCTTTTACGGTTTTGTCGGGCGTATCCCGCGGTATTTGCGGATAAACCTGAGCAATTGATCCGGGTGGATTTGCGTTATGCACGTGGGATGGCTGTGCAATGGAAAGAGCCTAAAAATAAATGAGAAAATAATGGCAAAAAAATCGGAAAAAAACATCATCACGGGCTTGGATATTGGGACCTCAAAGGTGGTGGCACTCATTGGTGAGGTCTCCGCAGAGGGTGCTATTGAGATCATCGGCATTGGTCGTCATCCCTCTAGAGGATTAAAGCGGGGGGTTGTGGTGGATATTGAAGCCACTGTCAATTCTATTCAACGCGCT